>CAYSVE010000020.1:0-22707 GCA_964434365.1 uncultured Anaerolineaceae bacterium
GCTCGGTGGTGCCCTGCCTTACACCGATCAGACGGCCATCGCTGCGGGTGTAGATGCTCTGATTACCGACAGCATCGGCAGAGAGGATGAGGCCGCCATCGGGCGCATACGCCACCTTGAGGGCCGGGGCCGGGTGCGGCTGCTCCACCTTGAGCAGTGTGGCGCCGCCGTCGATGGCATAAACAGTCACGCCTCCGGCGTTATCCACGACGACGACCTCGCTGGCAACCGGCGAAATAGCCACGCCACGGGGCGTGCTGCCCAGCGGCAGTTCCAACAACTGTGTCTCGGTTTCCAGGTTCCATACCGTGATGCCCGCGCCGACATCGTTTTCGTTGTCGCTAACGCCATGCCCCACGGCCAACAACGTCCCAGTCGGGTCGACAGCGACGGCAGCCGCCCCGCGCAATATTTCGCTGGAAGTGGGGACGAAGGCGCGCAAGGCGGTCGCTTCGGCGGTTGGGTCGATGACAAACGCACCCTCCGTGGTCGCAAGCGCCAGCCGGTTATCCGCCGGGAAGCCGATGACCTGGCGGGTGACCCCCACCGAGCCTTGCAGCACGGTGGGCCGTAGCGCGGTCACGTTGGCGGCTGTGATGGGCGTCGTAACGCCCTCGATGGGGGCGGTAGCATCGGTTGCGGCGATCTGAAAGTCGCTGGGGGCGGCCTGGTCTGCGGACGTGTCATCGGCAGGTAGGGCTACCTCTGGGTCGATCTCGTAGCGCAGCAGTAAGCCATCGCTGAGGCCTGCGTAGATGGCCGTATCGGTGCCATCGAACGCCACCTGGCGGAAGTTCGCGCCGGGCAACATCACCTGGGCAACCGGCCGCCGCTGGGCCACATCGAGGATGGTCAGGGTTTCGTCTTCCCCGGCTACCAACAACGTACCATCGGCATTGAACCCGGCAGTGGCACTGCTCAGGGCTTCGTACCCTGGTGGGGCCGTCGCAGGGGGGGCATCGACCGGGGCCAGGCGTGGTGTCGCCAGCGCACCACCGACCGTGACGAAATCTCCGATTGGGCTGACGGCAGTGTGCGAAGACGTATCGAGCGGGGTTTGCAAGGTGAGCGTCTCGGCATCGAGTGCACCACCGGGCACATAGATCAGCGAGCCATCGGGGCTGTAGACGAGGCGCCATACGGTTTGATCGGCACCGGGGCTGCTGCGGAGTTGTTCGCCCGTGGCGGCATCCCACACAATAATCTGGCCATCGTTGTAGCCCGTGGCAACCTCGCTGCCATCCAGGCTAAAGCCCACGCTGAATACATTCTGGCCGGGGTCATCCTCACGGATGAGGGTATGGAGCGGTTTGAGTGTTGCGGTATCCCACACAATCGCCACGTCGTCACCGCCCGCCGAGGCGAAGCGCGCGCCATCGGCGCTAAAAGCCACCGCAAATGTACGCCCGTCGTGGTCATCTAACGCGGCGACCGGCTCCAACGTCGTAGCGTCGTAGACGTGCAGCAGATAGTCGTCGTCGCCCGCAGCGATGACGTAACGCCCGGTAGGGTCTACGGCGAACTGGCGTATCGTCGCTGGGCGCAAGCTGCGGCTGTAAAGTGGCTCGCCGGAGGGCAGGGCGTAGCCGCTGAGGGTGCCCTCGTCGTCTACGGTATACACGGCGTCATCACCAGCGAAGGCCAGCGAGAAGGAGCGCGCGCCCTGGGGTATGCGCAGGATGACCTCGCCGGTGGCGGCCTCCACAACCACCACTTCGTTGTCGCCGCTGACGGTCGCAAGGTATGACCCGCCCCGGCTGAAGGCCAAATCGAGCACGCCACTTTCGTTGTATTCAACGGGCTGTATGTTCAGCGGGTCCACATTGATGAGGATGGTGCGGCCACTGAAGACACCCAACGCGACGAGCGGCGCGGTAGGGCTACTGGCAATCGCGGTCAGCGGGCCGTTGACCGCGTCGTTGAAGGCCCCAAAGTAGGTATCCTCCACGATGTTCCAGATGGCAAAGGTCTCGTCTACAGTAGCACTAAACAGGAGCGGCCCCATGAAGCTTAACTCCCTGTGACCCACACCCGCCTGATTCAATACCTCGACCTCCTCATAGGTGTCCAGGCTCCACAGCCGCACCGTCGTATCGTCGCTAGCGCTCGCCGTTGCAATAAGCGGCTCCGTCTCTGCGAAGACCGCATCGGTGACATCGTCGGTGTGGCCCGCCAATACCGCGACTTCGACCCCCTCTGGCAGGCGCCACAGGCGGGCCGTATCGTCATCGCTGGCGCTGAGCAGCAACCGCCCGTCGTCGCTGAAGGCGACCGAGTTCACTGGCCCGGTGTGGCCGGTGAGCAGACGCGGCGGGGCATCCTCACGGAGGTCGTAGAGCCACACACCGCGCAAGCCAGCCAACGCGAGCAGGTCGCCCGCTGGCGAGACGGCGATATTGCCAGTATCTGCCCCGGCGGTGGCGGTGGGGACGAGCTGGGCGGCGTTATCGGCGGTGATGGGTGTGCCCGCTGAGGGTGTTTGCGCGTGCAGGGGCGCAACCAAAACGAGTAACAAAATCCAGAAGATGTGGCGCAAAAATCGAGACATAGTGGGGTGTCCTTTTGATAAATTGGGCCGGGTTGGTGAACAGACGGGTCAGGGTGGTGGTGGGCAGCGGTGTCGGACCATCTAGCTACCAGTCTACTCATTTGGCCGGTCCGCGCTAGCACAGTGGAGGCGTACCGCATATGCCCAGTCGTGGCGGTTGGGCCAGGCCAATGGGGCAGGTCATGAGCACGTAAATAATAGTAAAGATAGTATTGAGAATGGCCCGCTGCGGGTGGTGCGAGGGGCGGCCTCTGCCGCCTTTCGGCTTCGCAACCAACGGTTTGATGATGAGTCACTGCATCTGGGTTAAATCACTCGCACAGTGGCGTTTTTTTGTGGGACACTTTTGGGACTCCGGTTGGTTATTAGATCATCACCGTTCTCATCAAACGGATTTTGCAAACACCCTCTCAGGCGGCCTGGCCCGCACCGATACCCATCGCCTATCGTCTTACGTCATACAGAAATATATCCCAGGCCGAATCGGGATGGCGAAACACATTCAGCAGGCTGTACTCTGGGTTGGTGTCTGCGTCGATCTCGGCAGCAGATAAAATGAACTGCCCTCCCATGTCTCGAAAGGTGTCCAGGTTCAAGTTTAGGTCGTTTATCACCAGTGCCTCATCTGGTCGTACCAAGGCGTTACGCTGTAATTCGGCAACAAAGAGGTAAACCCGACTGCCCCAGGTATCGTAGTAGTCCTTTAGTTCAAGGTCTTTTGCGAGCTCCTGCGCGATGATCTCCCTAAATTGATGCTTGTAGGCCAAGGGATAGTCGGGGATGTAGCCATCTAAGGTGTAGAAGCCGTTGTACTGTGCAATGGACGGATGGATGCCGATGCTAGCAACACGATAAGTTGGGAGGTCGATACCGATGAAGGCTTGTATTTCGGCAAATTGGTCAGCCGCGAAAAACTCATTAAAGGTGGGTGTATGGGTGTTTCGCAGTAGCTCGTGGAAGGAGATCACGAAAGCAAGGTGTAGCACGATCAAAACACGAACGATGACGGCACCCCGTGAATGGACTCGGTGAATCCCAGCCAGGCAAACCGCAAACGCGATGCCCCACAGCATCGGGTTTAGTGTGTGGATGCGCCCCAGGTTGAAAGGGATGAAACGGATAAGTACGCCCATAACCGGGGCGAGGGCTGGCACTTGCCAGAACGCGAAAAACACACCGTTAAACAGAATCGCGGCTAGGGTGAGCATTAAGATGCTAAGCAACTGATATTGGCGGCGCAGGAGCAACACCGCAAAAAGCACTGTTGGCAATATTATGGCGCTCTGCAGCGAGTACGCATGGTAGTGCCCATTTCTTAGTATCGTTGATAGTTGTGTTACAGCACGCCCAGCAGAGTAACGCCCAACCAGAACGATCTCGGTGCGGTGCGAAATGTACGTGTCATCGAATAAAAATGCCACGAAGAGCCGGTATTGCGACAACACGAAAGCCAAACACATTAGCGCAGTGGCTATCACCACCGTCATCGGCACACGTCGAAACCGAATACTATCGTGTGCGATGATGACGCAAACAAGCAACACGAAAAATGCCCCGGAGAGTAAAAGATGAACATAAAACGGCATCACTAGGCAGATTAGCCAGTTAGACCAATGACTATGACCCCGCCTTAATCCTAAAATGGCATATAGCATAAGTGGCAAACCAGACACCGAAAGCCCACCAAATGGCCAAAACGGCAGCAGGCCAAAGGCAAGGGCCACACCGGTTTGGATGTCGATGTATCGCTCCCCTGGCACCACATGGCGACGCAACAACAGGAACATGCCCACAAAACCAACCACAGCCTGTAGCCCACGTTCCAAGATGTAAGCACTTAAGGGTGGCATCAAGGTGAACCACAATGCTGTAAAGCTAAATTCCGATGGAAAAGAACTGCGTGGCGTCTCGCCCATGAAAGGCTCAATTAGGGCATCATTCGGCAGCCACAAGTTGTCATCCATGGTTACAAGCTTAAACCAAACGAAGTTCGAATCCAGGTTATCGTGTACCAATAGGTGAGCATTTCCTCGTAACACGACATAGGGTAGCCAGTGCAACAAGATGACGACGAAAGCCCCGACAATCCAGTACCGCTGCGAACCCTTGCCCATCTGCCCCTCTTAATTATTCAACTTCATGGTTACGTTGTATAATACGCGCAATGGTATCATTCTGCGAGTGGGCTTGGCCCTAGCTGGCTAAAGCCAAAAACATAGATGCTGGTTTTGGTTTTTGGTAAGCACGGTTAATCTCGCAGCAATACGTAGGGTAAAGAGTATGAGTGCGACGCCGACTCACGATGGAATTTCAGTTGTTATCCCGGTGTATAACAGTGAACAGACACTACCGATGCTGGTGGAACGGCTCCACCCTGTATTACACGAATTGTCCCATTCCTTCGAGCTGATTCTTGTTAACGATGGCAGCCGCGACGATAGTTGGTCGGTTGCGCAGCAACTTGCCGATGGGCATGATTGGATTATCGGCATTAACCTCATGCGGAACTTCGGCCAACACAATGCACTCTTATGTGGGATACGAGCTGCCCGTTACCCATACACCGTAACGATGGACGACGATCTCCAGAACCCACCCGAAGCTATCCCCAAGATGCTGGCCCGATTGACTAATGGGTTCGATGTTGTTTATGGAACGCCTCAACAAATGCAACACAGCTTGTTGCGCAACATAGCATCTAGGGTTACCAAGCTGGCATTACAAAGTTCGATGGGGGCAGATATTGCCACCAAGACGAGCGCTTTTCGCGTGTTTCGTACCCAATTGCGCGATGCGTTTGCGCACTATCGCAGTACCAACGTATCCATCGATGTGTTACTTACATGGGGGACCACACGTTTTGACGCTGTGGAAGTGCAGTTTGCAGCCCGCGAGATAGGGACGTCCAACTACACATTTGTCAAGCTGGTTCGCCATGCCCTCAATATGATCGTGGGTTTTAGCATTTTGCCCCTGCAATTGGCGAGCATGTTGGGGTTTACCTTCGTCATTTTTGGAATTTTCGTGTTGATTTATGTCGTGGGCCGTTATGTTATTGAGGGTGGGAGTGTACCGGGCTTCCCGTTTATTGCATCAATTGTTGCTATATTCTCTGGCATCCAATTATTTGCGCTCGGTATCATCGGGGAATATATTGCACGCATCCACCTACGTATTATGGATCGTCCCCCGTATGTAGTACGTGAAGCCACCCAGGTTGAGCAGGCGGTCACGGCATCGACACCGATTGCGGATGGAGAAACCTAAAAGACTTTGGGGCATATTTCCCTTTCCGAGGACGTACAAAATGCGCTGAAGTCGTAATCGTTCGTCATGAGTAGCAAAATACAGCCTGCAATCACGTGTAATTAGGCATCATCAAGATACCGCGCCCATCAAGTTGATTCTCGCTCGTAGCCCATCCCTTTCGCACGACACAGAAAGAGCAGTGGATGTCATATCGTATACCGTTCAATCGCCCAACGCTGGTTGGCTCCGAGTTTTCGTACATCCAACAATCGATCGACGGTGGGAAGATTTCGGGCGATGGAACCTACACCCAATATTGCCACACCTTGCTTGAGGAGTCGTTGGGGGTACACAAAGCGCTGCTAACAACCTCCTGCACCCACGCGCTGGAGATGTGTGCCTTCTTACTCAATCTTAAGGCAGGTGATGAGGTGATTTTGCCGTCGTTTACATTTGTAAGCACGGCTAATGCGTTTGTCATTCGGGGCGCCGCCCCCGTTTTTGTTGATATCCGTAAGGACACCCTAAACTTCGACGAAACACAACTCCAGGCGGCGATTACCCCGCGAACCCGGGCAATTGTTGTGGTGCATTATGGCGGTGTGGGCTGCGAAATGGATGAGATTATGCATATTGCCAACCACCACAACATCCCAGTGATCGAAGACAACGCGCATGGTTTGTTTGGGCGCTATCGAGGACAACACCTGGGGAGGTTTGGTGCGTTTGCAACACAAAGTTTCCACGAAACCAAGAACTTCCAGTGTGGCGAGGGCGGTGCGCTGCTGATAAACGACCCCCAGTATACCGAACGCGCCGAGATACTGCGTGAGAAGGGAACCAATCGGAGCCGCTTCTTTCGGGGTGAAGTGGACAAATATACCTGGGTGGACCTTGGGTCGAGCTATTTACCGTCGGACATGCTGGCTGCATTTCTCTACGCTCAGCTCGAAGCACGGGCTGAAATCCAGAGCCGACGTCAGCAAATATGGGAGCAGTATCACACCCGTTTGATGGCATGGGCACAGGCGAACCAGGTCACACAGCCGACTGTCCCCCCCCACTGCGACCAAGCCTATCATCTGTATTACATTCTCTTGCCATCTTTGGACGTGCGCCAAGCCTTGATTGACCATTTGAAGGCGCGCGACATCCTTGCTGTGTTTCACTACTTGCCGCTGCATACGAGCGACATGGGGCGCGCGCATGGCATCACCGTTGGGGATTGTGCCGTTACCGAGCGGGTCAGCGATTGCCTGCTGCGGTTACCGTTTTACAACAGTTTGTCCGACGCAGACCAGGATACTGTCATCGAGGCTATTTTGTCGTTCAAGGTTAAGGGCTAGCCGCGACACAGACACAACGTGCAAACGTCCCAGGTACTATGAACACGAGAAGTAATGGTTGCGGTTACCGCCCATAATCTAGTCGAGATGGATATCGCGGATGGCATTTCACCTTGAGTTTACGCACCTGTCCCCCGACAACATCGCCTGGGGCGAGGTTGCTCTGATCCCGTGGGACGCAGCAATTTTTGGCTTCCCAGTTGGGACGCTCAAAGGGGCAGATTGGTCGATCGTTGCCAATCAAGCCGAGCGTTTCATGGCAGACCTCGCAGCCTGGGCAGCAGCCCACAACGTCGAAGTCGTGTCGTGCGAAATTGCGGCAAGCAACACCCACGCCATGGCCTTATTGCCACTGCTGGGCTTCCAATTTGTGGACTGCAAAATTGAGGCACAACACCGGCGGTTGCAACGCCAGGACTTACCCGCGACTCGCTTTCCGATTCGGCTAGCACAACCGGCAGATGTCCTCATCATCCAGGACATCGCAGAGCGTGTGTTCGAGTTTGGGCGCTACATCACCGATTATCGTTTCCCGCAAGCCTTGGCAAATCGGCGCTATCGCCAATGGATAACCAACGCCCTGGCAGCCCCAGCCGATAACCAGGTTTATGTTGCCGGCGAACCCGGAGACGTGATCGCATTTCATCATGTGGTCGTAAACGGTGAAACAGCGGACCTACGTCTCTCTGCGGTGGACGCGGAACGACAGGCTATCGGTGTAGGGTTTTACCTATACAACGGGTCTTTGCAAATTTTGAAGGATCAGGGGGTCCGTGCCGCCTATGCGAGTGTATCGCCGGCCAACGTCGCCGTCATGAACATTTACGCCAGCCTGGGGTTTCAGTTCAGCCAACCCACGCTTGTTTACCATTGGCACCGACCGAACTCGACCAGCCTTGTCAACATTACATGATGTAGGCGCAACCATGACGAACCAACACAACCCCGAAAAACTTGATAATGCTTGCATTGTTTGTGGCACACCCGATTTCCAGGTACGTAAGGCGGGCGATGCGCACACCTTTGTGCAGTGCAGCAATTGTACGCTCGCCTATATTCACCCGATTAAGCACGATGACCACCCGACTGTAGACGGTGCGATGTCCACCCGAACCAAACACGAATACAACGAGAGCATGTATGCCGACTACGCCGAGCGAGCACATACTGCTAAACAGATGGTTGGTCCCAGGCTGGCCCTTTACCAAAACCTGATGGGCCGCCAACCGCAGTCCATTCTGGAAGTGGGTTGTGGCGAGGGTGCCTGGTACACGGCATTTCGTCAAAGTGGGCATTCAACTTCGTTTTCGCAGCATTTGCCGGATGAAGCGCTTAGCTGGCGGGGGTTGGAGATTAACCGAGACCTCGCGGCTTTTGGCCAAACGTTGGGCAACCCGGTTGAGGTGGTCGATTTTCTGGAGATGGTCGAAGCAACGCGCTACGATATTATCTTTGCAAGCCAGGTGCTAGAGCACATCCTCCAACCTCACGATTTTGTGGCGAAAGCGGCGGCGTTGCTTGAGCCTGGGGGCTTGCTGCACGTCGACGTACCCAATTTCAACGGGCTACAATCGCGCGTGTACCAGGTGTTATCGACACCAACGACCTATGGCTTCCTGGAGTGGCCCCATCATCAGGTGTCCTATACCGCACCCGCCCTACGCTTATTGCTGGAATCGGCTGGATTGTCTGTAAAGGTGGTGCGCGCTGCCACGGGCAATGATGCCGCCCTGGGGCAACTAAACCAGGTAAAAGGCACCGTGGCGAACATCAGCTACAAAGTGATGGATGTATTGCAATCGGGTAGCTTGCTCGTCGGTATTGCCCAGAACCCTGCCTGAGCGATACCGATGCAACTGAGAATAACGGCAACGACTCAGGTTGCCCGCACAACAACCCGTTTCGTCATATCGCCAATCAGGTCGTAGCCATCCCACACTACATCGAAATTCAGGGCCTGGCCTACTGGTACGATGCGATCGACCCCGTGTGCAGACTGAGCTAGGGCCAGCAGTGTGTACTGGGGAAACCCGAACGTTGTAATGGTCTGGTCCTCATAACTTGCGAAGCGCGCGACCTCATCGAGGGTAGCCACCTGAACATGACGCAGCAACCCACCGCCGCAAATGTCCTTCACAACCTGGTCGGTGTGCGTCATCGCAATGCTAATCAGCGCTTCACGGTGTAGGTCCACCGTCACTGTGGCTTCACTCGCAAGCTCGAAGGCGTAATTGAGTCGCTTCACCGCGCTCGACGCCAACACCTCGTAGTTTTTGGCGGTAGCCACGGCTGCCAACGCGTTATCGAAAGCAACATCGTGGCGCGCCCCCCCCACCCAGAACACGACATGGGGCGAGGAGCACGCCATTTGGTCGAACCAGAACATATCGTTGTAGAACTGCCCGGCGAGTTGGGCGCGTTCTTCCTCCGATGCGGCGGTGTACGCATCCGCCGCGATAACTGTATACGAAAACTTGGTGGCGAATGTCCGCTCGCTGGCGTGCGGGCTTAGCGGCAACAGGCGCAGATGATTAATTGTGTTGTTGCCACCCCAGATCACCCGGTGATTGCACCACATGGAGAAGCGACCCGTCAGGGCATCGTCGTGCGGGTAGGTGATGAAGGCATTGCTGTGGCGCAAATCGGCTCCGATTTCGTCGTCTGCCATCATCTCGTTTAACAGGCGAAGGATGGCTTCGACGAGTGTGCTCCGCTCGCCAGACAGCCGAATGAGGCTGGTATTGCCGCACAGGTAGGCCAATGCCCAGGAGTACATAAACAAGGTGTCGACATTGGCAGGCGTGATATGGAACACCCGCCCCACCGGTACATGGATTACTTCGTCGTTCAGGCCTGTCTGGTTTTTGAACATGGTATGCAAGACTTCGATGTTGGCCCGCCGCAGCCAGAACGCGAGGGCCACCCCGGCTGGGTCTGCGCGGATTTGCGGGTCGCGCAACATAGCCGCAGACAGCGCCGCAAGCGTATCGCGGCGGCTTGGGTCGAACGCTGACAGGCGCACCGAACCGCCCATAAACGCCTCGAGGTCGAGTGACCCAGGAGCTAATGCAAGGACTGTATCGCTCGTCATCTCGCTGTCACCTCGCAGCCTCAAAGGTGTCGCTACAACCGCGAATTTCCGCCTTTGGCACGCGGCCCAGCACATCGAAGTAACGGCCTTTCATCGTCAATGTTGGGTGGTCTACACCGCGTATCACGCCCAGGTCTTCCGTTAAGATCGCGTGGCCGGGGTAGCTGGTGGGCAACACACTCACAAGTTGTATTAGCCCGATTTCACCCGCTGGCAACGGCTTCAATGTAACCGGGTCTCTGATAATCACATCGGCATAGATCGGCGCATTGAGGTGATGCAGATCATTTTCAAAAAAGACACTCCCAACCTGCTCCACCATCCCGTAGAAGTTGATGACCTGGCAACCGGGTAACACACCCTGCACCCGCGCCCGAAACTGATCGGACGATACCGCCATATCCTGTAATTTCTTCCACCCACCACTGTGGATTAACGTATGCTTCGCCTTGGCAAACTGCATCCCCTGTTGTTCTAGCGGGAGCACCAGGTATTGCCACACCATAAACGTGAACCCAAAGAAGAAAACTGGCTGGCCTTGTGCCGCCGCTAGGTAAGCCTGCAACCCGTCGACATCGAGTTGCATCGACGCATCGAGCGCATAAAAGGGCTTGCGCCCAAATTGAGACATGCCCAGAATGCCAGCGCCGCGCGCGGAGTAAGTGGAACGATCTCGGATGATATTCGGGTGATCCACAATCACCATTGGTAGTCGGTGCTTGCCCAAGATGTGCTGCATGGTTTTAACCAATACACGAGATTGATACTGGGCGGTTTCGCGGTCCAGGTAAACTCGGCTCACAGCCTGGCCGGTCGTCCCACTGGAGGTTAGGACCTTGAATACGTCATCCTCGCCGATACTCCGCAACGCGCGCGTTTTGAACAACGACACCGGTATGAACGGAATATCGCTGATGCGTTCGTATGTGCCAAGCCCCCCGTAAACGTGGTCCACAATGTTGCGATAGTGCAGGCTGTTTTGGTAGTGATGGTCGGTGAGTGCCTGGAGCGACTCGAGTAAGCGGGGTTGCTTTTCGTCGTTTACTAACCCGTACGGAGGCAGGTCTAACCAGGTGCTTGTGTTGGCAGTCATTAAAGCCCGCTGTAGTCCTTTTTGCCAGATGTAGTCATCGGTATCTCGTCTAATACAGACAAGCGCACGGCCATTGGCGACACGTTGAGGGAGCGCGCGACCCACTGGCGAAGCGCTTGCGTGTCGACATCGCCCAGCAGTTCCACAAACGCGCTGATCTGATCGGCTTTGGGTCCCTCGATGCAGGCGGCACGCAGTGGGAAGTACTCTTCCATAGACGTTTCTACATCTTTGAGGTTCACACGGCGGCCAAACAATTTGGCGAACCGGCTCAGCCGCCCCGTGATGGTGTAGTAGCCGTCGGCATCGACCGTGGCAATATCCTGGGTATGCAACGTCCCGCGTAGCGTATCGGGGTCGCCTAATGCCGCCCAGTTGGTTGCGTAGCCTAACATTACATTTGGGCCAGAATATACCAGTTCCTGCAAATCCTCAGCATCGCCCACCTTTTCGAGCTGCATCTGGCCGTCAGGAATGGGAATGCCAATCGAACCGATTTTTTCGCCCAGGCTGGCTGGCGGTACGTAGGTCATGCGAGCTGTAGCTTCGGTTTGGCCGTACATCACAAAGAACTGTGCCCCGCCTGCCATCACCTGCGTATGAAAATGGCTTATCAGGTCTTTCCGTAACGCCCCACCGGCCTGCGTCATACTTTGCAAGGTTGGGTATTGTTGCACATCGAACTTCAGGCGATGTAACACCTCATACATAAACGGCACACCTGCGAACGAGGTACAGGCTTCGTCGTCAAAGTGCTGCCAGAACCCAGGCTGCATGAACGAGTGGGCTGTAAGCACGATGGTCCCGCCCACTAACACATGCGAGTTCACCAGCGACAGCCCATACGAATAGGAAATCGGCAATCCCTGAATCGACCGCTCCGACGGCGTTAATTGCAAGTAGGTCGCGATGGAGCGCGCATTGGCCCAAACATTGCGGTAACTTAGCCGTACCAGTTTAGGGTTTCCAGTCGACCCGGATGTCGTTAGCATCAGGGCTAAGTTGGGATGAACCGCCGCGGCAGCCGTCGTTAATGTGGATGGGTGTAGCAAAAGGTGATAGGTTGTGTGCGGCAACACACGAGCAACCGTGTAATCATCCGGTGGGGTTTCATCCACAGGCAGAAGCAAGGCCGGGAACCCATAAGCCGTAATAATTCGCTCGGCGACAGACTCCAATAAGCAAACGGGCATCTTGCTAGCCAAACAAGCGAGGTACAACGTAATCGCATCGGGGGTGTTCGGGGCTTGCATGAACACCGGCGTGCGCGGCGGCAACATCCTTTGGAGCGCCTCCGCGAGCGCATACCCCAAGGTACTGAGTTCGCCATAGGTGCGCGTCGCGCCGCTCGAGGCGTCTACAATCGCTGGGGCGTCCGCCGGGTGAGATCGCATCGCGTCGACCAGCGACCCCATGGCGGGTAGCTCGCTATACATCATGCGTTACCCAGCCCTCCATCCACGCCAATGACCTGCCCCGTGATGTAACTCGCCTGGCCCGATGCCAGGTAGAGCACACAGTTCGCAACATCTTGTACGGTGCCTTGCCGCCCCAACGGAATTTCGCTGGCCTTCACACGATAACTTTCCGGCAGATTCGCCGTCAGGGCGGTATCAATAAAACCTGGGGCCACAGCGTTCACACGAATGTTGCGCGCCGCCAATTCCTGGGCGGCTGTTCGGGTGAAACCGATTTGCGCGGCTTTCGCAGCAGCGTATGCAGCAAGCCCAGGCAACCCCTTTATCGCCGCGAGAGACGTAATATTCACCACACTACCGCCCATTTCACGCGGGAACAGGCGAATGGCGTACTGCGTCAGGTTGATGAGAGCGACCGTGTTGATCTGCATCATCGTCTCGATGTCTTCCAGCCGAATCATCCCAACAACGCCTGGTAACAGCACCCCAGCATTGTTGACGAGGATATCGAGTTGCTTGAACTCGGTGCGGCTAAACTGGACCAACTCGCGAACGAACTTAGCGTCTGTGAGGTTCCCCATTAGCGATATAGCCTGCCCGTGCCCCGCTGCATTGATTTGTTCGGCGACCATGTTCACATCGGCACTGCGTGCCGTGAGCACAACCTGGCAACCGTTTGCTGCGAGCGTTTCCGCCGTCGCCTGGCCGATGCCACGGCTAGCCCCCGTGACGAGCGCGACTTTATTCTGCAAAAGCAATGCCATGCCCCACCAGTATCTTCTTGGCCTCCGCCACGCTAGACATATTGATGATCTCATCCGTGTCGAGCATCACATCGAATGTCTGCTCGATGGCCGCTACCAGTGCCATATGGCCTACGGAATCCCACTCAGGAATTGTATTGTAGGTTAACTCGTCGCGGACAAGCTCCGGCGCAACACCCAGTGCTTCGACGAAGCTAGCAACCAGTTTTTCCGCATTCGACCCAGTATCCGGGCTACTGTTTGCCTCACTCACAATACTCACCCTCTACTCAATTAAAATGGATTCGTATGAAAGGCCATCACGCTACACAAATCAATGATACGTTATTGCTTTGGCGAGGACAACCAGCACCTCGCCCATGCGCTTGCCCTAAGGGCACTCAGTGTTCGGATTATGGTATATCGCGCCGACGCCCTCAATGGTTTGCAGCAGATCGAAGTCGCTTAAGAATGGGAAGTTCTGCGAATGTTCATCCGTGAGGAAGATATAATGAGACCTGAATGGCAAGGGTTCATCCAGAAATTCAATCAACACGATACCGACACCTATACCGTCGTCCAGTGCTACAAGATACTCCGCATGAGCGTAAACGTCTATATTCATAATCATTGTATTGCACCAAGCATTTGTTGCAGTGCCATCGTACTGAATGCCGTGTTCCTCATAGATAGTTCTAATCGCCACAACTTCCTCATCTGTCCAGGCGCTTTCGAAAAAGTTGCGATCCACTATCTCTGAGTGCGCAGCAATCAAGGGATAGAGCGAGGCCAGCATCAGTACAAATATCAATACAACGGGTGCGGTACGGCGTGTGGCAATCATCAGCACGACGGACAACAGCAAATGCGGCGCAAGAACACGATACAAGCGCAGACTCGAGGTCGAGTAAAGGAGCAATACAATTAGAATAATGACTACCAGATTAAAAATGTGTAGTAACGACAACATGGCATCATCATCGCCGATTGCCGCTTTACCCTTTCGAGATACCGTTGAAATAAAGTTAAGCGTGGCATCAATAATCACCAGATAGACTTGCCACATCAACAGCGTCTCTAAATTATAAGCAGGCATCAAGAGTTCACTGAGGTTGATCGTGAAGTTTAGTCGGGCCAGTGCCAGCCCTTCTGCGAAGTCAGTAGCGAGCCGCGTGAAGATGAAACTAGCAACATTCGGGAAAGGGGCAGCCACTTGTTGGGTTATGATATAAAACGATAAGAAGACAAAGCTGCCTATTAAGGCCCCCAAGGCACCATGAGCGAGATTCTTTTTGGATAGCGCCAGGTAGGTAGCGAGTGGGACAACTAGAATCATCCAGGTGGTACGGAGAAGGCCTGCCAGCGTCAACATCAACAGCAGATAGATTAAGCTGCCTCGTTTCTGTTCCGATTTTAGTAGGCCATAAAAGCCTGCCGCGAGCGCAATCGCCACTGCATAGTTGATGACTTCGGCCATCAAGGTGGGGAAAAATAAAACTAACGGCGGAAAAGCTGCCAGCAAAAACGCGAACGCCAGGCTTCGCCGCAGGTCGGGCTTGACGATTTGTAGAAAGGCTGTGGTAGCCAGGGCCATCCACACAGAATGCAAAACCAGTGGTGTCCACATTTCCCAACCGATAATGCGCGCAATGCTACCGTATACGGTGGGGATTAAAGGCCCCCACGAGAAGAAATGAATGAAGTCTACCGGAGCCGGCACTTCATTGGCTGTGTAATACCCGCCACCGAAACCAGCAGCAGCAAAGGTGCGGACCTGTAACCAATAGCTCATCTGGTCATTCCAAACACCGGTGCTATATATGTGGATATCGAAAATCGTCACACGCCTCGAGATGTACAGTAAGGCTGACCCAACCAGCAACGGTAGCAACATAAGGACAAGGCTACCGGTGATGCGATAAAAGCGAGCCATAAATTTTCCCATTATTTATGGAATAATGATTGCAGTATACTCACCGTAAGTTTGGCAAACAAGTTAACTGCTCACGGTGATTGCATGATGGGAATAATGTTTAAGCAGGTGTCAAACATCAGATTTCATCGTCGGGGGATGGTTGGCTTAGCCGGCTGGTAGACAGTGCGCCACCAACCGCGCTAGCAGCTAGACGCCGCTGAGGCCTACAGGGCCTATTCTAAGTTAGAGCCAACGCGCGGAGGAGGTCAACCGGGCCGCACGACGGATACCTTCGCCTCGTGCCCCATCAGCGGGTCGCTCAGCAACGCGCGCTTGAACTCCAGGCTATTGAAGGTGACGTACAGCGCCATCAATGCAGCGAGGCCCCACGCCACCGGCACTGCCCGTCGTGGCAACCGAACCTCCACCGCCACGAGTGCGCCCATCACTGCCAACTGCGGCAAAATCAACACGATGAAACGCGGGTCGTAGCTGGCGTACAGCAACCACGAGACATAATACGGCGCGCTCCACCACAGCAACAGCGCCGATGCACCATCGCGCCGCCGAAGCAACCGCCACGCCGCGACGACCACCCCGGCCAGCATCAACCACCCCGCCGGGCCGAAGTTCTGCGGCAGCGTGACGAGCACGAAAATCTCGCGGAGTGTCTGCTGGGCCTGGTCGGTCCACACGGTGTCGGGCGTCAGCGCGCCCGCGAAAACGAGGTTCCGCAGGTACCAGGGCGCACCGATGAGTGCGCATGTCGCGCCCGCTACAAACACCACCTTAAACGTGATTCGCCGCAGCGCCCACGCGCCGAGCGTCCACAACGCGAAGACCGCCACCCCCACCAGCGCCGCGTTTTTCGTCCATGCCGCGAGGGCGAGGGCCGCGCCGCCGAGCGCTGCATCGAACAGGTTGCCGCCGTGGGCGCTCCGCCACGCGAACACCCCACCCAGCGCATAGAAGAACGCCATCGGTAAATCGACGTAGCCGGTCGAGGCCCACTTGCCGAACGTCGGCGTGAGGGCCATCAGCAGCGCGGCGAGCCACCCCACCCGGTCGTCACCGGTGAGGGTACGCCCCAACAGATACGTTGCGGGCAGCGTCGCGAGGCTCAGCAAGGTCGCCGGGAGCTTGGCGGCGTAGTCGTTTTGCCACCCCGCCGCGAGATAGGTATAGGCATAATTGAGCGTCACGAGTTGCGGGTACATCTCGTACAGGCCCGGTCGCTCGACGGGAGCGAGCGCACCTGTCTCGCTGAGAACCACGGCGTACGGACGATAAATCCCCAGCGCGTCGTCTCGGTAGAAGGGCCAGTACAGCGCATTGAACAGCACCGCCGCGCAAATCAACGCGAGGAGCCACACCACAGGATGCAACAGGATGCGATGGTTCGGCGGCGGCCAACCGGCGCGCGCCCGCACCAGGAAATACCCCCCCGGCAGCATCGCCAACAGGTAGATTTCCGTCGTCCAACGGGCGGTCAGCGGTAAGCCGAGTAGCCCTGTCCAGAACATTACCAAGCTGATGCCGCCCGTTTGAATCGCGAGCGCGAGACAGCACGCCAGCACGGTGGGCGGCTTCACCGTCGACTTTGCTGCGAGCCACAGACCCCACGGCAACGCAGCCAGCAGGGTAATGATGTGCAATATCCAGATCATATTCGAAGGAAGTGTGCCGTGGAAAGTGGGCGGGGAAATGGGGTCGTTTCAGCGCAGCCCCCACCATATCGGCGCCATAGGGGCGAGGAACGCGTAGACACTGTCCTACGCCATACCTCGCCTACTGCCGTCGCATTCGGAGTGACCAGCGTTAGGCTCCGCCGCTCATCTTCAAAATGATACCACCGAGGGGCGGCATCCTCAGCGAAAGTGAGTACTCGCGCCCGTGCATCTCGGCAGGCTCGGTGTGAACCGCGCCGGAGTTCCCCACCCCGCTACCACCGTAGATGGTCGCATCGCTGTTGAAAATCTCCTGCCACAGCCCGGTACGCGGCACCCCGACCACATACCCTTCGCGCACGATCGGCGTGAAGTTGAGCGCAACGAGGATCACGTCGTCATTGGATTTACTGTAACGTAGCATCGTCAGCACGCTATTCTGGTTGTCGTTCGCGTCCACCCACTCGAAGCCCGCCGGTTCGGTGTCGAGTTCGTGCAGCGCCGGTTCACGCCGGTACAGGCTGTTCAGGTCGCGCACGAGGGTTTGCACCCCCTTGTGCAACGGAGATTCCAGCAGGTGCCAGTCCAACCCGACCTTGTGATACCACTCGTTCCACTGGGCGATTTCGCCGCCCATGAACAGCAGCTTCTTGGCCGGTTGCGCGTACATGTAGGTAAACAGTACCCGCAAATTCGCGAAGCGCTGCCATTCGTCGCCGGGCATTTTGCGCAGCAGCGAGCCTTTGCCGTGCACGACCTCGTCGTGGCTCAGCGGTAGCGCGTAGTTCTCCGACCATGCGTACAGCATACGGAACGTCAGTTGATGGTGGTGATGCTGGCGATGAATCGGGTCTTTTTGCATGTAGCTGAGCGTGTCGTGCATCCAGCCCATGTCCCACTTAAAGCCGAAGCCCAACCCCCCCACGTAAATCGGGCGCGAGACCATCGGCCAGGCAGTGCTTTCCTCGGCGGTGGTCATCACATCGGGGTAATTCCCGTAGATTTCCTTGTTGAGTTGGCGCAGGAAATCGATCGCTTCGAGGTTCTCGTTGCCGCCGTACATATTCGGGATCCACTCGCCGTCGTTGCGCGAGTAGTCGAGGTACAGCATCGACGCGACCGCGTCTACCCGAATGCCGTCGATGTGGTACTTCTCCAGCCAGAACAGCGCACTGCTCAACAGAAAACTGCGGACCTCCGTGCGCCCATAGTTGAAGATGCTGCTCTTCCAATCTGGATGGAAGCCCTGGCGGGGGTCGCTGTGTTCGTAGAGGTGGGTGCCGTCGAAATAATTGAGGCCGTGCTCATCCGTCGGGAAGTGCGACGGCACCCAGTCGATAATGACGCCGATGTCGTTCTGGTGAAGGGTATCCACAAGATACATAAAATCCTGCGGTGTGCCGTAACGGCTTGTCGGCGCGAAGTACCCCGTCGCCTGGTACCCCCACGAATCATCGAACGGGTACTCCGTGAGCGGCAGAAACTCGATGTGGGTGAAGCCCATCATCTTCACGTAGTCGGTGAGCTTCTGGGCTAACTCGCGGTAGCCTAGCGGATTGTTGTTCGCATCGCGCATCCAGCTACCCAGGTGCACCTCGTAGATGGCGTGCGGGGCATCGGCCTGGTTGTGCTGCCAGCGCTTGCTCATCCAATCGCCGTCGTTCCACTCATAGTCGAGATCCCACACCACCGATGCCGTGCGCGCGGGTATTTCGGCGTAGTAGGCATATGGGTCGGCCTTCATCACACGATAGCTCATGTGGCGGCTGCGGATGTAGTACTTGTACTTATCACCTTTGCCCACGCCTGCGATGAACCCCTCCCAGATACCCGAGTCGAAGTCGGTTTCCAGCGGGTGGCTTTCGTTATCCCAGTTGTTGAAGTCGCCGACGACGTACACACGCTCGGCGTTGGGTGCCCACACAGAAAAGTACGTGCCCTCGACGCCGTCCTTGGTGCCGATTTTCGCGCCGAGCATCTCGTAGGCGCGGAAGTTATTCCCCTCGTTGAACAAGTAACGATCGTGATCGCTGATAAACAGGTTGGGGTTCCTGATTTTGTCGTCTGTAGTCATCGTGTGCTATGTGCTCCAATCTGGTTCCGACACAAACATAACGGTACCAAAATACTGCGCAGAGTATAACACACCGCGCTCATTGTGCCTGCGCGTAGATGATCTCGACATCGGTGACATCACGATTGTGAAGTTGCCAGAAGCTATCGGCGATTCTTTCCGGGTCGAAGTAAGTCCCCGGCTTTACAAACCCTGCGACCGTCACTGTGCCCACAACGATGCCCACCGGCTCAAGCTCCTGGGCAAGGCTAAACGCGAGGCTTCGTAACCCCGCCTTGCCGATGGCCAACGAACTGTACTGCGCCATCGGGTTTAGCGCGAGGCCACCCCCCGTGAACAAAATTGTTCCGCGCTTCCGCTCGCGCATGGCGGGCAACACCTGCCGAACCGCGTGCAATGCGCCCACAACATTCACCCGGAAGTCCTCCACAAGCGCCTCGGTATCGAGGGTGGACGGCGCCCCTTCGCGCAAACGCGACACGTTGTAAACCAGCACATCGGGCGCGTTCATCTGGTTGTGGATATTCTGGAAGGTCGCCGCCATCGACTCGGCGTCAGCGGCATCGCCGGGGAACCCGTGCGCGACCTGATCAACATCGCGCAATTCGTTTACAAAGCGCGCGAGCTTATCTGCGGAGCGTGCGACCAACGCAATATGATACCCCTCGCGGGCAAATCGGCGTGCCACCGACATGCTAATCCCCGTGCCCGCGCCTACGATTGCACAAACTTTTTCCCCGATAATTTCGGTCATGATGTTGCCTCAAGTTCGGTTATCGTCTTCTCGATGAGTGCCACTGCCTGGGCCAGCGTGTCGGCATCGGGTTGGAATTTCGCGCCCGCTGTCGCGAACAGATCCGGCAGGGTTGCCGTATTGCCGAGCGCAAGTGCCGCGCGGTAGTCGCTTAACGCTTTGGCGTGGTCGTGCAGGCCGTTGCGCCACACCTGCACCGCCCCTAGCTGCGCCAGGCCATATTCGATGTAGTACAGTGGCACCTGGAAAATATGCAGCTTACGCTGCCAGCCCGTCACCTTGCTGTCCTCCAGCCCGGTCCAGTCGATGCTCGGCATAAAGCGCTCCAGTAGCGCGGCCCACGCGGCGTCGCAGCGCGCGGGGTCGGTCGCCGCGGCGGGGTTGGCATACGCCCACATCTGGAAGCCATCGACCACGGCCATGTACGGCCAAAACATGAGGATACCCTCAAGGTGCTCGACGCGCGCCCGGTTGGCGTCGACCAGGTTGTCGTAGTACCCACCCTGATCCTTTGAAAGGTACGGCGCGGCGAGCAACTCCATTGCCATCGACGCCACCTCGGCGAACTCCGTCGGCACATCCCATTGATGCACATACGGTAGCACCGCCTGCGCTTCGAAGGCGTGGAAGGCGTGGCCGCTCTCATGAAGCAGGGTTTGCACATCGTCGTGCAGGCCAATCGCGTTCATGAAGATGAACGTGCGCTGCGATTGCACGAAGCTGGTGCAGTAGCCGCCGGGCGCTTTGCCCTGCCGGTTGTCGAGGTCCAAAAGGCCCTCATCGCGCATGATGTCGTAGAAACGCGCAAGGTCGGGGTCTAGGTTATGGAAGATCGTACTGCCCGTGTCGATCAACTCGCCCACAGTTTCGAACGGACGCAGCGGCGGTGCGCCGGTCGGTTCGACGGCGAGGTCCCACGGACGCAACGACTGTACCCCCAGGCGCTGCCGACGCCGTTCGTAGGCACGCGTTGCAGCCGGCACAACCGCCTCGGCAATCGCCTCACGGAAGCGCGCAGCATCGGCGGGTGTGTAGTCATGACGGTTCATCTGCTGCCACTTGTACGTGATGTAGTCGTCAGGGAATCCCGCATTCGTGGCGATTTTTTGCCGCAGCGCAAGCATCACCCCCCACAGGTCATCCAGCGCGGCGCGGTCTTCTAATTGCCGCTCTGCGACTAACCGCCACGCCTGCTCTCGTTTGGCGCGGTCGGGGTCTTGTTGAACCTTGTGCATCTGCGGGACGGTGCGCGTCTCGCCCTCCCACGTCACCGCCTGCGCTGCCGAAATGGCCGCATAGCGCTTCGCAAGGTCGGCTTCTTCGGTGAGAAGCGGCAGATTATCCTCAGAGAAAATCGCCACGCCAGACTGAATATTGCGCAGGGGCACATCGTAATTCGGTGGGCGGTAGTCGCTGGCGAGGAACTTCTCGTTGAGGGTGTGCTGCTTGGCCTGGAACGGTTCGTCGATCTCGCTTAAAAATGCTTGATGCCGCGCACGTGCGGCCTCGTCAGTCGTGTCGAGCGTTGTCGCCACGTGCAACCGCGATTCTACTTCCAGCTTTAGCGACATAAGGTGAGACCAATGGGCCACCCATGCTTCGTCCACATTCGTCTTCAATAGCGCGCTTAGATGCGGTTCGTAGTGCTCCCACGACCAATCGAGCGCAGTCGTGGCATTTGAGGGTAAGTTCGTAAACATCCAGGAGTCCTCTAAAAGATTAAGCTAAGTATAGCGAAAAGAATGAAAAGTGTCGGTTGCATCTCAATGATGAACACGTCATAATTTAACAGGAAGTTACAGAAGAGGTGGGGGTTGTGAACATTTCCATCGGCCAAATTATGGTGTGGCTCATCGTAGGGGCACTGTCAGGGAGCTTGGCCGGGAGGCTATTCACACGCAGTCGTCGTGGCTTCGGCTTTTTCGGCAACTTGCTTGTGGGGTTGGTTGGCGCACTCATCGGCGGTTTTCTGTTTAGGGTGTTCAATATCAGCCTGGGCCTGGGCGAGTTTAGCATCTCGTTCGAGGACCTCCTTGCAGCATTTGCGGGGTCGGTATTATTTGTTGTGCTGCTTCGGTTTATCCGCCGCTAGGTTTGCGGCCACGCCCATCGCGCTGCCAGCGCTCCGCCGTCGAGCGTGGAATACGCCACTCGCCACGATACTTGCTCCCACGCTTGTAGGCACCGGGTATCCGGCGCGATTCCGGCGGTTTAGCCTGGTCGGCGCGCAGGATGCGATAGATTGTGTTAGGGGCGACAGACGCCATCGTGGCCATTTGTTCGACTGACACGTAAACTTCACTCGGCAAGATGCGAGCCTTTACTTGCATGCCTTACGATATTGTATGGAGCATCCCGGGGGATCGGTGCTCGATGGCAGCCATTCTAACAATATGGATGTGGCCTGTCCAGCAACCATCTCCCAATTGCTAGAATTGAAAGACAGGTTATGGTTAACGATCTGGACACGCTGGTCAAAGAAGTCGCCGAAGAACTCAACGAAACCGAAAGCCAGCCCCTCGAGCAAATACGGCAAATCGTGGCGCTGTGTGGGCCAGAGTTCGCGCATTTTATGATCGAAAACGCGCACATCATCGAAGAACACGGCGGCATGAAAACCAACGATGGGTCGCGCGATCGCACGCTGGGCGGCATTTTCTTCTACATCGTGCGCGGCTCGCTCCCCCACAAAATGCGGCGCGAAGTCTTTCCGTCTAAGCAAGAGCGGCAAAAACGCCAAAAAGCCCGACGCAAACGACGCTTCCCAGACTTTACCTGGGAAGACCGTAAAGCCATTCTACAAAAAGTT
>CAYSVE010000021.1:0-22633 GCA_964434365.1 uncultured Anaerolineaceae bacterium
GTGTTGGTGGTGCTCGTCGGCGAGATGGGAAGGCTGAAACTAGCCCTGGTCCACTACAACTACAAAAACTTCGGCCACTTTGCAAATATGCAACGCCGCTACAGCGCCTACGATGCCGACATCCTGCGCGCGCGCGGCGAGTATCTGAAACCGTGGACGCTCGTCAGTATGCCGCTGCGGCACTTCTGGTGGCGCTACGTCACACTGGGGGGGTATCGGCTAGGCTGGCATGGGCTTTTGCTCTCCACATTAATGGCGCGCTACGAATTTCGGAAATACTACTTGCTCTGGCGTAACCCAAATACGTAAAGGTTGCGCTATACTTGAGCTTACATTGACACGAGTTGGAGTTCATTCGCATGAACGACTTGTTCAAAAAGCTCAACACGCTGGTGCGTGCCAGCATCAACGATTTCGTCGACGAGGCCGCGTCGACCGTGCGCAAGCCCGGTGAACGACTCGGCAAAAACATCGACGATGAGGTAAAGGCCCTGCGCTTGAAGATCAACGATGCGCTGGCCTACGAGGACGAGTTGAAAGCCCGCCTCGATACGATTCGGAAGGAAGTAGACGACCTGGACCAGCAGGCCGACGAAGCGGTAGACGCGGGCCGTGATGACGACGCGCGCTATCTCATCGCACGGCACAAGCGCGCCGAACAGCGCATGGCGATGACCGAGGCCGACCTCGAAGACCACCGCGCCGTGACGCGCGAACTCATCATGCGCGTCAACGAGTTGGATGCGACCATCGCCGACGCGCGCCGTGCCGAACAGCAGCAGGCCGAAGCTGAGGCTGCCGAGGCGGCACAGGCCGATACGCCGCCGAGTGACGAAAAACCCAAACGCACACCCGAAGGCGACGAGGTCATCGCGAGCATCGACCCGGCGGCGACGTTGCAACAGGCCGGCGAAAAGGCCAGCCGCGCCCTCGCCGATGCGCTACGCGACGCCCGCGAGCGCATCAGTCAGATGGGCGACACCATCGCCGCGCAGGATGCGGTTCAGCAGCCCACCGCCGCCGAACAGGCCGCAGAGGAAGTGAGCAAGGACGCAGTCGAGGATGACCTTTCGGCACGGCGTAGCCGCCTCAGCGGCCCATCGAAGAAGCCCAAAACGGATTAGCCGATGGTCGATGTCCAACAGGTCCTGCTGGTTGCGGGCCGTCTTGAGGTCATCGAAGTGGCGGAGCCGGTGTTGCGCGCGATGGGTATGCGCATCACCTATGCCTACAGCCACTACGACGCCATCTTCAGCTTGCAGGAAGAGCGCTTCGACCTCGTGCTCATCGACGGGGTAATGCACGACCGCAAAACCCAGGAAAACACGCCGATGGCGCTGGCAACGATAGCGCCCAATGTGCCCTATGTCCTGCTCGATGCGCAGCGGTCGCCGGCGCTGCCGGTGGGGGCAGTTGCCGTTGCTGCGGACTTAACCCCGCACAGCATCGAAGCGGCGTTATCGGCTGTGCGCCGCGTCCCGTCGACCCCCGAACCGACCGTCTCGGGGAAGCTCGCCCGCAGCGCCGACGAACTCAACACGTTGTTTTCGCTGGGGCAGTCGCTCACCGAAACCCTCGACATGTCCGAGGTGCTCAACCGCGTGGTGAGCGCGGCGCAGCGCCTCACCCATGCCGATGAGGGGATGATATTGCTGCCCGGCGACGATGACGATCATCAGCTTTACCTGCGGGCGAAGGTCGGGTTGGACGACCAAATCGCGCGTACCTTCCGTGTGAAAACCGACGATACCCTTGCAGGGCAGGTGTATCTTTCGGGCCGCTCGGAGTACTCGATTTCCGGCAGCCCACAAAAGGTGAAAACTGAGCACTTCGCCTACGCGCTGTTATACGTGCCCATCATCAGCAACGGGCAAACTCTCGGGGTGTTGGGCGTCAACAATCGCAAAAAAGGCCGCGTCTTCAACGACCAACACCGCTATCTGCTGGAGAACATGGCCGCCTACGCCGCTATCGCGATACAAAATGCGCGTACCCTCGCTGAGGCCCATCGTCGCCAGCACGAGTTGGCGATGTTAGCCGAGGCAAGCATGGTCCTCAGCACCGCGACCACGCTCCCCGAGTTGCTAACCGCAACATGCCAGCACCTGCTGCGGGTGAGCGCGGCCACCCGTGCCGAACTCATCGAGGAGGTCGACGAGCGCATCGTCGCGTTGGTACGTTATCAACGGGCGATACTCGCGCCCGGCAGCGAATATCACACGCCGCTGGGCGACGACCTTGCCGAATTGGCAACCATCAACGGCCCCGTGTGGTACGAGGCCAACGAAGGGCCGATTGGGCTGGGGTTATCGCGGCTGGGGTTGCTGGGGGCGCTCATTGTTCCGTTTACGTTGGAAGACGGCAGCAGGCACATCTTCTCGGCGGGCTTCAACAACCACCTGCCCGAAATCGACGAGGCGGACGTGGCGCAGGTTTGCCAGGTTTTTCGAGACTACGGGCCGCTGCTGGTGCACCGAACCGACCCCGATGCCCTGCACGACCTCATCCTATCGCAGAATATCTTCCTCGAAGCCGATGTCTCCTCCCTGTCGACGTTTGGCGATGATGGTACAGTGTTGTTAACATATGGTGTAGTGGGGGCACGGGTATGGCCAGATGCCCAAGGGCCGACCTACAACCTCGCCGACTACCCAACCGTGCGGACGGCCTTCAGTGTCGACGTGCCACAACGCATCCATGCCGATGAAGTCGAGGCACCGTTGGCGGCCTACCTGCGCACGAGTTACGGCGAGGAGGCGTTGTTGCTGCCCGTACGCGCTGTAGACCAACCCCGGCGTGTTGTGCTGTTGTCTGGGCATAACTGGGAGGTGGAAAGCCGCATCATCAGCCTGACGATGACCGTCATGTCGCAGGCCGCCGTTTCGCTAGAAAACGTGCGCCTCGTTCGTGACCTCAACGCGACCGTCGTCCGCTTGCAGGAGACGCAGCAACAACTGCTGCACGCCGCCCGCATGAAGGCGATGGGCGAACTGGCTGCGGCCATCGCACACCAAATCAACAACCCGCTCACGACCATCATCGCCGACGCGGAACTGTTGCTGGAGGACACAGCACCCACCGACCGCAACTACGACTCCGTACGGGCGATTTTGCGGGCGGGGCAGCGTGCGGCGAGTGTCGCGCGGCGGCTAACGTCTGTTTCGCGGGCCGATAAACTTGAGGCTGCCCGTCAACCCATCGACGTGATGGCGACCTTGCAGGAGGCAATTATGCTTGCCCGGCCTTACATCGAAAACGACGGCATCGAACTGATGCTCGACTTGCCAGATGCGCCCCTGCCGCCCGTGTGGGCTGCCCGCGACGCACTCAACGATGTGTGGCTCAACCTGCTCATCAACGCCCACGATGTGCTCCTCGGCTACCAACCGGCGCGCATCGGCGTGTCGATACAACAGCAGCAGGGGGGCATCAACGTCACTATTTGGGATACCGGGCCGGGGGTTCCGTCGGAGGTGCGCGAGTCCATCTTCGACGCCTTTTACACCACCAAACCCGTCGGGCAGGGGACTGGCCTGGGGCTGCACATCAGCCGAGAGGTCGTGGAGAACATCGGCGGGACGATAGATGTGCGCGAACACGCCAGTGGTGGCGCAGAATTTAGTATCTTTTTGCCAACCGATCGAACGAATTGAGGTCTCAATTGTCTTATGTAATTGCAGTAGACGACGAAGTCGATGTTTTGGAGACGTTAGGGCGTGCCCTCGAGCGCGACGGCCACGAGGTCAAGCTCATCAGCAACAGCCTGGATACCGAGCGCGCGGTCGACACGCGCATGCCAGACCTGCTCATCCTCGATATCATCATGCCTGCGCTCGATGGTGTGAGTATTTGCCGCAACCTGCGCGCGAATCGACGCTACGAGGCGCTGCCCATCCTCTTCCTCACGGCCAAGGGCGGCACCGACGACATTGTCGAGGGGTTAGATGCCGGCGCCGATGACTACGTGGTGAAGCCCTTTCACCTGGCCGAACTGCGCGCCCGCGTAAACGCGCTGCTGCGCCGGGGGACCCGCGAGGCCGGGGACGAGGCCGTTATCGAACTCGAAGGGTTGCGCCTGGACGCCAACACCCATCAAATCGAGGTCGAGGGTGGTAGCATTCAACTCACGGCTACCGAGCATCGCCTCATGCGCTACCTTATGCAAAACGCCAACAAGCCGCTCTCGCCCACACACTTGCTAGAGCAGGTTTGGGAGTATCCGCCCAATACGGGTGACCCGGACCTTGTACGCGCCCATGTGCGCAACCTGCGTGCCAAGCTGAAGAAACAAAGCACGCACAAGTATATCCAAACAGTGCATGGGGTTGGTTACATGGTGGAAGGCTAACATCCTACAGATTTCATGCAAATTTCACGCCACATCGCACCCGCTTGCCTGTTGGCTGGTTTATAATCCGTCTAAACATTGGGTAAGCATAAACTGAGGTGTGCGATGTATACGATTCTGCTGGCGGATGATGACCTTGACATGCTGAATATGCTGGCAGGTTTGCTAGAGCGCGACGGGCATCGGGTGGCAAAGGCAGCCTCGGTTGGCGAGGTCAAGGCATACCTCGAAGATCACGTACCGGACCTGTTTTTGCTGGATATGCTGTTGGAAGACGGCAACGGGCTAGACCTGTGCACATATATCCGCAGAAATCCGGATACGGTCGAAACACCTGTCATCTTCCTTACAGGTGTGGGCGAAACCGCCGAAGATGTCGTGCGGGCGCTCAATGCAGGTGGCGACGATTACATCCGCAAGCCGTTTGCCTCGCGCGAACTGTTGGCACGGGTGCGGGCCAAGCTGCGCGGCCACACCGCAATGGTGAACCAAACCTTGCCGCTGCTGAACCTCCGACCGGACACACACCAACTGTTCGTCGATGGCCGCGAAGTCGAACTCACACGTGTGGAATTTACGCTGTTGATGCACCTATGTAGCGACCCGAACCGCTGGTGGTCTACCCGCGACCTACTCACCGAGGTGTGGAACTACCCCGGCAACATCGGCGATGCCGCGCTTGTGCGCAACCACATCCGTAACCTTCGCCGCAAGCTCGAAGACGACCCGGCCCGCCCGTCTATCCTTATTTCGCGGCATCGCCGGGGCTACATGGTGCAGGCGCGCGTACAAATCGGGCGCACATCCATCAATGCTTTGAATTCGGTTGGGGCGCGCTAACGGCGCCCCAACAGCTTCGCACAAAATTCTATCAACTTCTCCCCGCCCTCGTAACATCGCAAGCTTTCCATTGTGGTATCATCATTGTGTCGCAAAAGTAATCATCCGCGACATTCCGCCATTGTAGATGGTCAAACGAAGTCACCATGCGAAAGCTTTTACGCAACATTATCAAAATTCTCGATGGTACCCCTGCCGAACACGGCAGGGCAGAGCGCGGCCAGAGCCTGGTCGAACTGGTGTTCATGACACCTGTGTTGATCTTGCTACTGGTTGGGCTTGCCGAAATCGGCTGGTTTGCCAACAACTATCTCATTTTGTTGGAAGTCTCGCGCGTGGGCGCCCGGTTCGGCACAGTACAGGAAGGTGAAAACACCCCGATCGCCTGGGAGCGCCGTACCGAAACGTACACGGCCAACGTCCCCGGCACCACCGCTGGCGCGAACCTTCGCGACTGCGATACCACCATCATCGGCTTCTACGAGTTGTTGGCCTGTGTGATGATTCAGTCCTTCGACCCGTTGGAACTGGATACCACCGGCACCTCGGTCGACGACATCGTGATTTCGGTGTTTTCGACGAACCGCATCGGCTACTGTAGTCTCGTCGATGAAGACTGCAATGGCACCGCCGAAGGCACAGCACAGGAGGAGGCGCTCGCCGCCTTACTCGTCCAACCCATCACTCGGCCCGAAAACCGCAGTTACACCGGGGATACCGACTACGAATGGGTCAACAGTGACCAAGTCGTGGTGACTGGGCGCTACCCGGCCAATGCCAACGAGTGAGGGCTGCTCGATACCGACGACGCGACTGCGGGTATCCAGCCAGAGCGCGACCCCTTCGACTTCTTCGCTAACGATACCGTGGACCCCTGGGAGCTAGACCAGACACGCCGCGACATCCGTACCGAAGCGTCCGAAGCCTCGCCCGGCGAGCTGTCGACGTTATACGACGGCAATGCCGAGAATTTGCGCGGGTGGTCGTTCCTGGGCAACCACAACATCGTCGATGCGCCCGGGTGCCTCGGCAGCGAGTGGTCCGTTAACCGGATGGAGGACTTGCTGAACCTGCCGTCGATTGGCCTCTCCGCCGAAGATCGTGTCAACCTACCACCGTCGCAGGGTGTGGTGCTCGTTGAGGTATTCTGGCAGCACGACCTGCTGCTAGACCTGCCCGCCTTCGCGCCAGTGTTCAATACAATTTCTGGGGGTGGGTCCAACATCAACGTTTGGGCGATTTTCCCCGTGCCATCGGTCGAGTTCCGGTTCGACTCCAGTCAGGACCTTTAGACAGAAAGTGCCTCTAAGGACGCCCGCATGAAGAACTATCTTAAACGCTACATCCGGCGCAGCAAAACCGGGCAGGCCATCATTATTTTGGCGCTCGGTTTTATCGCGCTGCTGGGCTTCGTCGGCATCGTCACCGACGTGTCGCTGCTATTTGTGCGCTTCGCCGCGCTCCGGCGCGCTGTCGATAGTGCCGCAGTGGCCGCCGCAGGCCAGCTTCGGCAAGACCGCGACTTCGGCAATGTAAACCTCGCCGCGCGGCAGTTCATCGAATTTCACGGCATTAGCCCAGACATCGTGCTCGTCGAAACCTGCCTCACTGCCGAGGTCGAAGATGACCCCATGACAGCCGAAGTCGAGGAAGAGGACCCTGAGCTTTGCACTGCCGACCAGCGCAAGCTCGTGCGCGTGACGGCACAAATCAACTCGTCTACGGTGTTCTTACACCTGTTCGGGTATCGCGACATTACCCTCGAGGCCTCCGCAATTTCGGAAACGGCGGTTTTGGACGTCGTTATCGTGATGGACGTGTCCGAATCGATGTTGGAGGACACCACCGCCGATACCTGGGACGCCGAGCTGGGTGTGCCCATCAAGCGCTATGTGCCAGCGCGTATGGACGATATGTTCGCGCAGTTCGAAGCGCAACGCGATGGTGGAACGACGCGCATCGACGATGGTGCTTTGCCCCGTGTGGACCTGTTCCCCCGAGAAATCCTCGGGAGCAACAGCGAGGCCGAGATGTTGCGCTGGGACCCCAGCGTGTACCCGGGGTCGACCTTCCAGGTGCCAGGACACACGGCGGATTTGGCTGCTTTCGACGGCCTAGGTGGTTTCACTTACCTTGAGTTCTTCGACATCGACGCGACAGCGACGCCATACGACCCGCCGGGTGCTTCCGGCACGGTGTTCGACCCACGCTTCGACTGCCGTGTCCGCTTCAACCCCAACGCTGTCAACACCTTCCCCACGATCGACAGCGGAACGCTATCGCAATTTACGACTGCCGTACCGGGCTGGGGCAGTGGCAACAACGACTATGCCGACGACGACCAGTACGACTTCTTCGTGCCGATGTACAACTTCTACGGGTGTTGTAACGACCCCGGCCAGGGCCTCTCGGTGGATGGTGCCGGTAACATCCAGTTGCCAGCGAGCGATGCCGACATTGCGACGGCACTCAGCGCAGGCGACTTCGTCTTCGACGACCTGGTGTGCCAGCCCTTTAAGGAGGCCCGCGACGCGACGCGGCTCTTCCTCAACACCATCGACTTTGCACGCGGCGACCGTGTCGCCTTCGTCACCTTCGACCGCTCGGCGTATCTCATCGACCCCGACGGCATCTCGGCAGTTGGTAGCGGTACAATGGACCACGACTTCGACGATACCACGCCAGAACTGACGACGGGCGGTCCGCTCACGCATATGATCGACGACTTTACGATCGCCCAGACCGTGCTCAACCAGATGCTCGGTGTGCGTGCCGAACCGAACTTCTACTACACCGACCACATCATGGAGAGCACCAAGCAAGTGGCGGACGATGCAGGCCAGACATCTGACCCGCAGTGGGAATCACGGTCCGCGACTGGCAATATCGACTACTGGGATACCTTCTCCAGCGGTGAGGATGTCCAGGCAATCGACGTGAACGGCAACGGCGTCATCGACGAGGGTGAGGGCGTCACCCTGGGGATTCGTTTCGATGTCGATGTCTACAACGAAGACATCAGCGGTAATCATCCCAGTGCCGACGACCGCCCAGACTTGCCGAGTTCCAACAACCGTTACCTCACGCGTGGTGCCTGCCCCTTCGACAGCGCCCGTGTGGAGGGCACCTTCTCGCGGTTCGCGCCCATCTACCCAGTTGTTAGTTCCGAGGACGCTGACCTGCACCTGAACACAGGCGAGGCGGGCTTCCCGAACCCGCTCTACCGCGTGATGAACCCGCCGACGATTGACCCGCAGGGCGCTCAGCCGGGGGCCGTCAGCGGTGGTACCGATTGGGCCTTCAGTTGGTCGGAACTTCGAGACAATGGTGGGGCGTCTGGTGGTCCCATCATGGACCAGATCGCGGACTTGCGCGCGCAGGGTGACCCGCTTTATTCCGGTACATCCGATGAGCGACTTTATGCCATCAACCGCGCTAAGGGCGGGCTTTCAGCCTTCAGCTACGAGCACATGGGGAGCTGCCGCGGTACGAACATCGGCGCGGGGCTGCGCACGGCCAACAACGCCCTGCTAGACCCCGTCACCACACGCCGCAACGGCGCTGTGTGGATCGTCGTTTTCATCAGCGACGGTGCTGCCGGGGCCAGCGATGTCTTCTTCATCGAAGACGCCACCGCCCCAGATGGTTTCCGTGAGGCGGCAGCTGCCAACCCCTACGAAGGCCAGGGCCTCACGCCGACTGTCGGCGAATATGGCGCGTTCGGGGTGTGCCCGTACGGCACCTTCGACGACCCGGCCACGTTGATGAACGACACCCAGCCGTTCTGTAGTGACTTCGACCCGAGTTTCGACCCCGACGCCACGCCGAACGATGGTACCGATGGCCGCCACTTCTGCAACCGCGACGGCGCAACGGATGACGACTACGACGACTTCCTCGCCCGCATTTTGCCAGACCCGGCCAGCAACCCCGATGATGTGTGCATCGCCGAATACGACGTCGATGACTATGCCCGCGACTGGGCCGACTACGTCGCCCAGGAACGCCAGGCGACCGACTTCGCAACCCAGTTGCCCACCATCTTCACCATTGGCTTCGGTTTGAACTACGATGCCGACGGCGACGGCAACACCGACTCCGCCGGGTCCATCGTCTGCAACGACCCCACGCAACTCACCTATGCGACGAACTGCCTCGGCGAAGAGTTGCTGCGCTACATCGCCGACATCGGCGATAACAACCAGTACGACGATAACTATCCCGATACTTTTGACGACTCCACCAATGCGACCGTCAGCTTCGGCAATTACTACAACGCGCCAGACGAAGATGAGCTGGAGCGCGTATTCGAGGAAATCGCCTCGCGCATGTTTACCCGTATCGCTCGCTAACTCATTGCAGAAGATAAAGTGCCCCGGTGCTCAATCACCGGGGCCAGGGAGTAACAGACTGTATGAAAAAGACCAGTACGGTGCGTAACGCACCACGAGATCGGCGAAAAGGCCAAACCCTGGCCGAATTCGCCATCAGCCTGCCGGTGATTCTGTTGTTGTTATTCGGGATCATCGAGTTCGGGCGCATCTTCCAGGCGTGGGTGTCGTTGCAGAACGCCGCCCGCAGCGCTGCCCGCTATGCCAGTACGGGTGCCATCCACGAAGACCTTGAGGAAGGCATCGACACCGAATCCACCGGCAGCGACCGGGGGATTAACGTGCTCATCCCATGCCTGCGAGACACCGACGGTCCCGATCAGCGCGGTACCCTCGTAACCGACTTCGAGATCACCACCAACGTGGGGTCCGTTATGCAGGTGTACGCCAGTGATGTTGCCGACCCGCTCGATGTGCCGACGGACCCCGGCTCGCCGTCGATTTCGCCCGCGGGTGTCGAGGCGCTTTTCTCGACATGGTACAGTGGCCGCGACTGCGACCCACAGGACGAATTCGACCAGGAACTGCGTAAGGACATCCTGCGCATTCCATCTATCTTCGAAGAAGCGCGTCGTGGTGCGGCAGGCCTCGCCTTGCCGAACACCGGCTACGTCGAAAACATCAACTCCGAAGCCGACCTGCGCCGCTTCCTGTATGCCACATGGCGACCCGACTTCCCGCACTACCGCTGGCAAGATGGTGTGCTGGATGGCTCCGCAGACATCCCCGAGGCCGGTGACCCCGAACTGCGCAGCTACTTTGATGTGGTGGTGTGTAGCACGCGGCGCTTCATTTTCCAAAGCGGTGAAGCAACGCTCGACAGCCAGGGTTACTCCGAGGAGTATTCGCCTAATCCGAACGTGCCCGCTGGGAAGGCAGAACTGCGCTTCATCACCGTGACAGACAACCGCACGGCGGACTTCACGGCACAGCTCGCGCCCCTGGCGCCTGGGTGTATCCTCAACGAGGAAATCAACCTTTCGCGCCCCGGTGGCCCATACCCAGATAACGAGTTCGCGCGCTGGCTCGACGCCGGTGGCCCTGGCGACAGCGTAACGATTATCGTCAACTTCCATCACCCGCTTATCACGCCGTTGGGCTTTGCAGAGTACCTGCCGTTGCAGGCTCGTCGTACTGCCGTCAACGAGTCGTTCCGTGCGGCGCGTGCCGTCGGCGCGTTGGCTGGTGGTAGCGCCGCGAGTGGCGTCCCCGGTGCCGATTCCGATGACAGCGACCCAGGCGACCTGGGTGAGCCTCCCAATCAGGCACCAGTTGGTGGGCCTGACGATATCAGTCTCGTTTACACCGACACAGGTGTGGTTGGTAATTTGTTGCTGGACGACAGCGATGCCGATGGCGACAGCTTCAGGATTACGTCGATCGAATATACCGCTCCTGGCGGTGCCCTGACGACGCTGGACCTGATTCCGGGCGACAACGTGGTTGTGTTGGATACCGGTGAACGTGTGACGGTCGATTCGTCTGGCAACATTCGTATTGAAACGAACGGTGCCTACAGTAGTTTCACGCCAACCGTAGGTCAACCGACTCCGGCACCTGTGAATTTCTCTTACAATCTGGAAGACAGCCGCGGGGAACCATCGGCTGCGCCGACGCTAGTCACAATCACCTATGAAGAGGTCGAAGACGACTCCCTGCAAGAGCAGGTCGTCGACGCGTTCGACTGTGATGCGGTGAGCATCCTCCCGGTTAACGGCCTCCCGGCGGTTTTCCGTGGCGAAACCGTGGAAATCACGCTGCAAAACACTAGCGCAGGCGTCGGTGCACTCGATTCCATCCTGCTGCACTGGCTCGACAACGACCCGATCTACGCAAACATGGCCGTCGTCGAAATGTCCCTCAACGGCAGTGTCTTCTGGCAGGGCCGCGACGAAACCAGCACCACCGATTCCACGCAATCCGGTTTCATCGTCTCTGCCGATCGCTCCATCCCGGGCGGTACCGAAACGGCACCAGGGCTGGCGCGTATCTCCATTCGGTTTGCGGGCGGCCCGCGCAACTTGCTCGATGTCATGAACGTCTTCGACCTCGGTGGGACGACCTTCAGCCTGACGGACGACCTGGGGACCTGTAACCGGACGCTGCCGTTCAACATTGGTACGCCCGAGAACCCCAACGATACCGACTTCCCGAACCTGACGCCGGAACCGACCGACGATCCTGAGGAACTCTTCCCCGACTGCGAGAACTTCGTCCCACAAGTGAACCCCGGTTCGCCGCAGTTCTTCGAGGACTTCTTCATCGTCCACTTCCAAATTCGTAACCTGCGTACCGTGCCCGCCCCGGTGGTCGACTTCGACATCACCTGGCAGGAGTGGCGCGACCGTGCGGGCAACAGCCTGCCGCTCGAACTGCGTGAGGTACGCCTCCGTGGCGACTTCGCCGACGACCCCTCCGGTACCCTCATCTGGCGTAGTGCCAGCGGTGCCTCTGGGCCTACGGTCAACGGTCAATCGACCGGTGAGTGGCTTACCAACGAAACGCTCCCGCCGGATTCCTCCGAGAGCATGTGGCTGATCTTCAACCCAATTTCGGCGGAAGACGGTAACCTGAGCAACAATCCGTACAACATGCTCATCACCGACTTCAATGGCACCTCGGTGACGACGCAGCGTACCGGCTGTGAGGACGCAGGCGACGACGGCACCGGCCAACCGGTCACCGACTCGGGCACCTTCGACGAAGACCTGCCAGAGATTAACCTGCCGCCCCAAGCCAACGATCGCAACTACACGGTCGACGAGCAGGTAAACCTCAGCGAGGACTTCAGCGGCGCGATCAGCGACCCCAACGGCGACTCCGTGACTATCACGCAAATTCGCCTGCCAGGTGTTTCAACGCCGATTGACCTGCCGACCGACGGCACACCCATCACCATCAACTTCGATGACTACCCGACCTACGATCCGTCTGGCAGTAACCCGGCCTCGGTTGGCGTACTTACGGTCGACAACCAGGGTAATATCACCTACATCTCCGAGGATATCCCGGATGGTTCGACGCCACGTGAGGAATTCTTCTACACCGTAGTGGACCCCGATGGTGAAACCGACGAGGGGCGTATCCGCATCAATGTAACGCCAGACCTGCCGCCATCGCCGCCCGAAGCCCAGAACGAGGTCTTCACGGTAGGCGAAGGAACTTCGACGAACCGCACGCTCAACTACAGCGACCCGAACGGCGACCCGGTCGTCGTGACGCAGGTATCCCTGCCGGGTATCGGCACGCCGTTCGATGTACCTGCGGGCGGTCTCACGCTCGACCTGACGAACTTCCCATCGTACACCGGTGCCGGGGTGGGTACCCTCACGGTGAACCAGAACGGCTCGATGAACTATACCTCCACCACCGACCTTGTTGATGGTAGCCCGAATGTCATCGAAACCATCAATTTCACTGTGGAAGACCCCGGTGGCCTCACCGATACCGCACAAATCATCGTCACCGTAGAGCCGGACGAGCCGGACCAACCGCCGACGGGCGTCAACGACACGCGGACCATCACCTACCCGACCAACACGGTGAGCTTGAACGCGCTTAACAATGACGACGACCCCGACGGCAGCGATAGCAATATGACGATCGCTGACGCTGGTACCTTCAACTACAATGTGAGTGGTGCCTCGGCTACGTTTGTGGTCAACAGCAACGGTTCGGTGAACTTCACCTACAACGGTTCGACTCCATCCAGCCGTGTGACGTACACGCACACCTACACCGTACGCGACGAACAGGGCCTCACGGATACCGCCACCATCACCGTCCATGTGGACCCCGAACCGACGGATGACCCGCCGAATCTCGACGACGACACCATCTCGCGTGTGGTCGGTTCCACAACGAATATCACCGAAATCCTGAACGGTGACACCGACGACAACACGAACGTCAACACCAGTGACATGACGATCATCGTCCAGGACCGTTTTGGCAGCAATGTGACGCTGACACCGTCTTCCTCGTGTGTGGCTGGCTCGTGTGCCTTCACCGATGCGGGTCAGGTTTACCTCGGTACCGATGGTCAGATCAAGCTAGTGGCGGAAAGCTCGACGGGTACCGAGACCTTTACTTATCAGCTCAACGACGGCGGCAACACCAGTAGCGCTGCCACGGTCACCGTCAACCTGACCACCTCGGGTGGCGGTTCGGGTTGCACTGGCGGTGCCGACAGCGGTTGCTAGACCTCGCTAGCGAATAATCTCAACGAAAATCCCAGGGGCCACCCTGGGATTTTTTTGTTGCCTCATATGCAGTTGAGAAACCCTTACCCTAAACGGCTAACCCCGCGCGCTCGAACTTCGCCTCGATGGACTCGCGAGTTTCGCGAAACGACAATTCCAGGTACGGGAAGGCCAGCCACGCGTTCATGAAGCCGAACAACGCGCCCGTGAGCACCCGAAAAAACGGCAGCGTCTCGCGTACCGGCCAAAAGCCGAACGGTGGGTAGCTCAGCAGTTGGCTAAAGCCATCGATGCCGATAGGCCCGATGCCCAGCAGCAAGTACAGCCAAATCGGCACGGGGCGCACGCGCTTCCGTGTGAGGCCGTACAACAACCCGCCCACGAACAACGCCATGTAGATGGAAATGTCGCGCTCGCAGATGGTCATCTTGTAGCCCATCGTATCGTTGCCGGGGTAGGCCCGCGCCGCAAGCTGGAACCGTGCCCAATCCCGCGCCGACTCCAGGCTGCCACCCTCGGCGTACAAATCGCCGATGCCCGCGAACTGCGCGGGTTGTGCCTCGGCGATCATCACCTCGTAGCTCACCAGGGTGGTGCCGGTGTTCTCACGCGGGTACACGCTTTGCTCGCCGAACAAAAAGAACGACCGGAACCCGTACTGGTGGCAGAAAATGCTATACGCCGTGTAGATCACGCGGGCCGGGGCGGTGTAGCCAAAGTGCATCAGCGTAGGCGCGAGGAACGGCCCGCTTACAAACAACCCGAGGAAAAACAGCACCACGGCCAGCCACTTTTTGCTGAGCCACAGTACCCCACGGTTGAGCCGAACGGCTGTCGAATTTGCCTGTTCCGTCATATATCGGTCCCCCAATTCATAAACGAAAAAAGCCAGGGCTGGCACCATCGCCACCCTGGCAGGATATTACGTCTCTTGTCGGTTTACAGGTCGGCCTCGGCCAACAGGGTATCGAACTGGCCACCCAGCAGCGGCCCCAAAAAGCGCGCGATAATCACGCCGTCCTCGTCCAGCAGGTAGGTGCTGGGGTAGTTGACGATGCCATACTCCTCTTGGATGGCCCCTTGCAGGTCCATCGCCAGTGGGAAGGTGAGGCCGCCGATTTCGTCGGCAAAGGCCAGGATATCGTCGGCGTTTTCGCGGTTGTTCACCGCCACGATTGTGAAGCCATCATCACCCAGTTCCTCGAACTTCTCCTGGAACTCCGGCATTTCGATTCGACACGGGCCGCACCACGTCGCCCAGAAGTTCAGCAGCACTACGTCGCCGCGCAATGCCGCGAGGTTCACCGTTTCGCCAGTGGCCGTGAAGGTTTCGATGTTGGGGGCCACATTGCCGATGTCCAGGCCGATTTCCAGCCCCTCGGGCACCGTGAACTCGGTAGCCGGGGCCGCCGCCTCGCTGATGCTGCCCAGCGCCGGGGCCGGGTCTTCCTCGGTTTCCGTCAGGGCGTCGGTGTCGGCAATCGCCTCGGCCTCGCTGCCCGGCAGGTCCAGCACGCCGTCCGTCGAGCCTTCGGGGTTCAGCAACTCGGCTTCGATCACCTCGCCGTTGATGCGGGCTTCGACGACCTCAGAAACCGCTGCTTCATCGAATTCGCCAAGGGCAGGCCCCTGCTCGATGGCGAACTCGGCCAGCGCATCATCGCCCGCCATCAGCGCCATGTTCAGCACCGCAGCATTCACTTCGTATTCGCCAGTGCCGTCGCTGATGGTGTTCGGGCCGACGAACTCGAATGTCGTGCCGTAGAGCGTGAACTCACGGGCAACTGTCTCCGCTTCTGCTTCTTCGCCGCTAAGGCAGGCGTTGACCCCGCCCAGCGCCACATCACCCTGCACCACGCCCAGCAAGCAGTGCTCTAAGTTGAAGGCTAACTCGCTGGCGGCACCCATTGTGCTAAGGCGCTGTAGCTGGTTGCTCGCGACGAGCACACCCACCGCGATGAGAAATGCGCCACTCGTGAGCTTAATGGTGCGCATGTGTTTGTTCAGGCCGCGCAGAAAGCCCTGCGCGCCGTCGAGGGCCACCGCAGTAAGCACGAACGGTACACCCAACCCCAGCGAGTACGCGCCGAGCATCGTCCCGGCGAAGCCGACATCACCGCCGTTCGCGGCCAGCGTGAGTATCGCGCCGTAGATAGGGCCGATGCAGGGCGTCCAACCGGCAGCAAACACGATACCCATCAAAAAGCTGCCGCCGAAGCCGCTGTTGCCGCTCGCCGCCATTTGCTTGCGAGTGTCGGCGTACAGCGCCATGTCGATGCGCATGAGCAGGCCGCCCCAGAACTCGCTCGGCCTGGTGAAGGCACCGCCCAGCACCAACCACGTGAGGAAGGCCGCCAACGGAGCCAGCGCGATCATCGGCTGGACGAAAGCCCACAGGATGAGGGCCGTACCCGCCACTGCGATGAGGATGCTCACGACGATGTTGATGTTATCCTTGCGTGCCTGCACCCAGCGGTTGAACCACGTCACCGCACCCATGAAGTGCAAGCCGAAGCCGATGATGAGCACGCCGCCCACACGCCCGATGATGTTCGTCACCAGGCTGATGTTGCTGCCGCCCACCTGCCGAATAAACGCCGTCGAGAGCAGGCCGAGGCTCACGAAGACGAGCGCAAAGCCCAGCACGAAGAATACGCTGTGCATCCCCGTGCTGACGCGCGCCAGGCCGCTACTTTGGGTAACGGTGCCGCCCCCCGCCGCCTGCGCCGCGACGGTGTTCGTCACGCGGCCACCCATATAGCCGATATATGCCGGTACCAGCGGCAGCACACACGGCGAAATGAACGAAATTAACCCGGCAGCAAATGCCAGTCCAATTGTGATTTCCATACTCTACATCTCCTACCATTGTTGATGATTGGACGCGGAAGACGCGTCCCGAATTACTCGCAGTGTAGCGCCTGGCCACCCGCGCTGAATGTTGGCAACTATACAAACTTCGGTTAACAACCGCTGAGCCATCCGTCAGACGACCGTCAGCGAATAGGAGCCGTGGAAGTACAGCCAGCGCGCCACCAACGTATTCACTTCGATAGCGTTGGGGGATGTCGGTGTGCGGTCGTTGTGCCAGTACGTACCCATTATCGACAGGTCATGATCGCGTGCGCGCAAGTGATACGGCGTCCCGAGTTTCGGGTCATCGATGCCCGGTTGCCCTCGCTCCAAGCGATACGTCCCGGGTGCAATGGGGTTCGTAGCCACCAATGTGCTATGGAGCAATTCATTTTTGTGGGTTGCCTTTAGCACCTGCGTTTCGGTGTCCAGCGTTAGCAGAATACCCGCAGTGGGCGCAATTCGCTGCACGACTGGTGCCCAATGCGCGGCCTGCGTCCAGCCAATTGTGCCTTCGCCGAACCGTGCCATCTGATACCACGCATCGAGTTGCCCGGTGACGACCCGCACCCCACCATAGCCGATGCGGTCTACCAATGGGGCATCCGGCGCAGCATACGCACGAATTGCAGCACTCGGCGCGACCACTTCCGCCCACTTGGGGAATGCCGTGATCGTCGCGGGTGGGTCGTATGGCGCAACGGCCTGCAACGCCGATGTCGGCACGATCCCATCGGCCAACGTGAAGTGTTCGCCTGTGCGGTCCACTATTTCGACGACCTCATCGGCCCACAGCGTGCGCACGGCGTTGCCCCCACTATCGAGCACGGGCGTCTGCGCGAAGGCGCGCCCATGTGCGACCGTCGGCGCGGCTTTGGCATGAGGAAGCAGCGCCTTGGCGGTGTAAATGTTTGTAAGTGTAATGCCTGCGATCTGTAGGAATCGGCGTCGTGACAGCGTCATATATCTAGAGGCTCCGCAGAATGTAGGTGTGGGGCGTGTGCTGAACAAGGCCATTTTCGTCGATGGCGCGGACGCGCAGGGTGTAAAGCCCCGGTGCGGGCGGTGCCCACGTGGCATACCACGTGTCGATAACCGGCGAAGATGGGTCCACCGAGGTGATTGTGTTCCACGGTCCATCATCGATGCTAATTTGCACAGTCATCGCACCATACACTGTGCCACGAAGCTGCACCATACCAGCCGATTCGGCAGGCATGTCGCTGAATTGAGCGGTCGGCAGCAGCAGGCCGGTGGTATCGGCGCCGCGTTGTTCCCAGTAGCCCAGCACCGGCTCGGTATCGACGCTGAGCATCGTCACCCACTTCGGCAGCTTGTAGCCGATATGCCCGGGCACGACCAGCCGGGCGGGCCAGCCATGCGCGGCAGGGATCGGTTCGCCGTTCATCTCGTAGGCAAGCATGGCACCATCGAGGTGCTCCATCGCGAGGCCCGTGGCGTAACCGTCGGCACTGTAGGCGTTGACTGTACGCGCGGTGCCGTCCAACGGTGCCGCTTCGGCCAACAGGTGCTCGAGTGGCACGCCGGTCCACGTCACATCGACGGCCACCGCCGTCTGCGGGGTGTGGCCGCTGCAAGCTAACGTACAGGTGACCGTTGTTGCGGGCATCGCGTGGAGGTTTGCGAGGGTGAGGGTGAGCGGCTTTTCGACACGACCGTCGATGACCAGCGCCCACGGGTCCATGGTAGGAATATGACGCAGGTGCTGTTGGAAGATGTCTGGCACAGGCAAGGCCCTCAGCTTACTGCCTAAGTTAAGATGACAGTATAGAGCAAAAGGTAACTCATGAAAACGATAACTCGTACCCCGCGACAGGCCGAAGACAAGCTCGTCTTCCTGCGCGAAGTCGACATTTTTCAGGATTTAACCGAAAACGAAGTGCAAGCCACCAGCGACATGACGAAGATGTGCACCTACAAGGGGGGGCATATCTTTTACATGCCCAACGACCCCGGCGAGGTGCTGTTCATCCTCAAGCGCGGGCGCGTGCAGTTGTATCGGGTGTCGCCCGATGGCCGCAAACTCGTGTTTGCGACCGTGCAACCCGGCACGATTTTCGGGCAGATGGCGCTTGTGGGCCAGCGCATGCACAACACCTTCGCCGAAGCGGTGGACGACTGCCTGATTTGTATTATGGGCCGTGAGGAAGTGGAGGAACTGATTATGTTCCGCCCGCAGGTGGCGTTGCGCCTGCTCGGTGCGTTGGGCGAGCGCCTCGTCAACGTCGAGCAGCGCCTCGAAGATGCGGCCTTCCAGCGGATGCCGGTGCGCCTTGCGCGGTTGCTGCTGCAACTCAACGAGGAGCAGGGTAACCTCGGCAGCGTGAAGGGCTACACCCACCAGTACCTCGCCGATATGCTGGGCACCTACCGCGAAACCGCCACCCAAACGCTCAACGAATTCAAGCAGCAGGGCATCATCGAGCTGGGCCGCAAGTCCATCACCATCAGCGATGTCGACGGCCTGGAGCAAATCGCGGCGCTGTAAAAAAACTGCGGGGACGTGTGCTCACGTCCCCGCAACATAATGCCGTATTATGGGTATGGGCTATCGGCGATTACGTACCGCAGCCTCTAGCAGGCTGGCACCGCGGCTACCGACCATGCTCCCATGGCGGACGCCCGCCGGGATGTCGATGCGGTCACCCGTCTTCAGGCGGGTACGTTGGTTGCTATCTGGCAGGCTGATCTCCACAACGCCGTCGACGACGTAGAGGACCTTCGCGTAACCGTGGCTGCGCACGGCATGCCGCTGATTCGGCGTCGCGTCCCATTTATACGGGCGCAACCCCTCTTTCTGAAGCTGCCGCGTCAGGTTGCTAAGGCTCGGGTGTTTACCCCCAGACCACCGCGTTACACGAACTTCTGCCTGTTTGACTGCCATACACGATACCTCTTCTCACCATCGAAAACTTGCTACAGTACACCTCGTGGGACAAGATGCAGTAATGTTACTGAATCTTACAGGTGTACGCTACTCGATTGGCGCATTCTAGCGCACATTCAATGATTTTTCCAGTATCCAGCAAGGTTCGTTCATGCGATGTACACGTCCTTCATGGTCGGTGTAGCTCCAGCGGCCAGGGTCATCGCGCACGATGACGTACCCGAAACGCTGATACAACCGCAGGGCAGAGGTGTTCTCTTTCGCGGCGGCGATGGTCGCATTCGTGAAGCCTTTGTCGACCAGCATCTGCTCGGCGGTGCGTAGTAACTGTGTGCCGATGCCCATCCCACGCATCAGGTCCATCACGAAAAACGAGTACAGGTAGGCATGGCTCGTCCCGTTTGCAATCGACGGGTCGGTGCTGTGCAGCAGCACGAATAAACGCCCGGCGGGGGTGCCGTTGCAATCGGCCACCAGCATGATGCGCCGCCCGGCGCGCTGCTCGCGGAAGGCCCGCCGAAACAGCACCCGGAACGACTGAAACTGCCCGTTGAGTTCCAGCTTGGGCAAATCATCGGCTGTCGCCTGCCGGATGTTCACCGGCAACGTGACACGGAAGGTTGTAGTAGGGGGTTCAATTGTCGTCATTCGTTTCCTCATCTAGCCACCGACGCAAGAGCCGCTGCTCTTCGTCAGCCGTCGTAATCTCGCCATCGAGCCAGGCGTCGCGCAGGCGCGCCAACAACCGACCGAACTGCGGCCCCGGCTTCAATCCCATTTGTTGGAGGGTATGCCCGGTGCTGTGCGGGCGTACCGTTCGCCAATTCGTCACCAGTTGCGTCAGCGTCTCGCGGTGACGGGGCAGCAACACCCAGGCCGCCGCCAGCGCAAGGCCCGGCGTATTGGGCAGCCGCGCCACGATTTCGCTTGGCTTGCCACGGAGCAGCGCATCGGCATCGCGCACTAACGCCATCGCTGCGATCATGCTCTCTGCCGTGCCCATGTCGAACACCAGCCGCTCGACGACGCCAGCGACGCCTTCGAGGTGCGCGGCGATGAGATGCCAGTACAGCGCCGAGACGTCATCGGCACCCCACGGGGGCGGCTCGGCGCGCGCCGTACGGAATGCCGCAGCCGTCTCCCCGCCGAAGGTAAACGCCGGCTGAATCGCGCGCAGCACGCCCATGGCGTCCAGCCGGATCAGGGCGGATTCGGGTTCCATTTCTTTCAGCAGCAGCGACAGTTCGTTGCGCAACCGCTCGCCCGTGATGCGCCCCAGCATCGGCAGCGCTCGCTCGATGGTTGCAGCCGTGCGTGCTTCGATTTCGAAGCCCAGGCGATGGCTGAACCGCACCGCGCGCAGCGTGCGCGTGGGGTCATCGGCGAAGCTGAGGCTGTGCAACGCGCGGATTCGCCGATTGCGCAGGTCGTCCAGCCCGCCAAATAAAACGAGCACGGTGTCCGTCCGCAGGATGAGCGCCATCGCATTGATCGTGAAGTCGCGGCGGCGCAAATCGAGCTTGATGCCACCCTTGTACACGGTCGGCAGGGCGGTGGGCTGTTCGTAATACTCGTGACGTGCCGTCGCAAAATCGATGTGATCCGGCAGGTCCGCCAGTGGATGTCCCACCGTCGCCGAATCGTTGGCGTCGAGTGTCCATTTGGCCGTGCCAAACGGCGCGAACGTCGTGATTTTACCGCTAACATGCAGCGCTTCGGCGAAGGCGATGGCGTCGCCCTCGACCACAAAATCCAGGTCGAAGTTTGGGCGGTTCAGCAGCAAATCGCGGACCACACCCCCAACGAGGTAGAGCGTCAGGCCTCGTGCCTCGGCGGCGCGCGCCACAAATTCGACCAGCCCCGCCGACGGTTCACCGAGCACGCGCCGCAAGTCCTCAAGGGTGATGTGCCGCGCGGGGTCGGTTAGCCCGGCGTAGTATCGCAGCAAGTCCGTTCGTGTGACGATGCCGATGAGCGCGCCTGTAGCATCGAGCACGGGCAGTTGACCCCACCCCGTTTCCACGACGCGCATCGTCGCCTCAGCGATGGGCGTGTGCGGCAAGACGGTCACGCGCCCGGCCTCCATCACATCGCGGACGGTGAGGTAGGCGAGGCCGTTTTCCGCCGCCCGGTTGAAGTCGCGCTGTGTAAGCAGCCCGACGACCGCACCGTCGGCATCCTTCACCGGGTAGCCCTCATGGCCGATACGCCGTAACTTGCCGATGACATCGGCCAGGGTCGCGTTCGCTTCGACGGTCTGCACGCCGTAGCTCATAATCTCTGCAACGGTTGTCATCGGGTTACCACCGGCCACCCACTCGCCGTAAAGGCCACAGCCACCCCCTCCACTGCGCGATAGCTCACCGGCAGGGTGTACAGGTCCAGCATATTGGCCTCCCCCACCAAATTGACCCAGCCCGCACGTGCATCGGCCTCGGTGTATGTTACCAGCCCGAGGTGCATCACCGCGAAGTCGATTTCGCCAGGCACGACGTTTGCCGCGTGTAGCACTTCGACACCTGCCTCGCGCAGGCTCGCGAACAACGCGTCGTCGCCGGGGGCATCGCCTGCCGCCCGCAGCGCGAATCCGTCTGGGTAGCCGAGGTTGGCGAGCGCCTCGCGGAGCGCTGCCGGGTTTTCGGTGCGGCTGAAGGCCGTCTCGGCACCGGGGATGTTCAGCGCTGTCATCGCCGCGAACGGGTCGACCGCGCGCTTGACGTGGTCGGCGAGAGCGTTGTCGTTTAACGGCGGCAGGGCTGTGTTAACCAACAACGCGACGCGCGGCACCACCGGCGACTGCGCCCAGCCCTCGTATACGCCGTACGCGGCGATAATGTCGTAACCCTCGGCGTCTAGCGCGGCCTCCTCGACCACCGCCCCCGTCAACGTGAGTGCGTCCAACGGTGCGTTCGGCCCCACGCCGTAACGTAGCGGCCCCTGCGTCGGCGGCACCTCGGTGATGAGCGGGGTCGATGTGGCCGGTGGGATAATCTCCACGGGGAAGGGCGTCGGGGCCGGTTCGCAGGCCGTGAGTACGACCAACAACACCATCAGCAATATCAAGACCATGCAGTGATGAACCCGCGCGACA
>CAYSVE010000022.1:0-22478 GCA_964434365.1 uncultured Anaerolineaceae bacterium
TGTCGGTGCTCATCGGTGTGGCGAATATCGCGATTCTAATGCCGCTATTGGGGGTGGACCCGGTGCTGATGATTCCGGTGGTGGTGGCGGCGTCGTTGCTTAGCCCGCTGACGATGAGCATCGTGGCGACGATGGCGGGCAATAAGGTGGAGGGCTTTGCGTTGTTGAAGATTGTGGGCAGTGCCGGGCTGTTGATTTTCGCGGCGTGGTTTGTGCCTGGCCCGGCGGAGTGGCTGTTCGGGTTGTTTCCGCCGTACTGGTTCAATAAGGCGTATTGGATGCTGGCGGAGGGCAGCAATGGGTGGCCGCTGGCGCTGCTGGGTGGCGTCATCACGACGGGGGCGGCGCTGGTCTTCTTCGTGCGGCGGTTCGTGCGGGTGGTGTATAAGGATGTGTGAGGTTTTGGGGTAGGGGCCAACTTAGGTTTAGGCCCACAATAACCCCACAACTTCTGCAAACTAAACGAAGGCTGGATGATGTGCCCGTGGAAATCTCGTAGGCTGGGTGTGTAAGTGAGTGACCGAGAGAAACACGGAGTACATGGACATGAACCGCAAAGCCCTGATGATTATCGGTGCGATGAGCATTGTTGCTGCGAGTGCACACGCTCAACAAGGTAGAAGACTACCCGTGGGATCGTGAGGAAGGCGCCGAGAGCCGTATGCCGCAGTTCTTGCTGCGCCCGAGTGACAACACCGAAGTTTACCCGTGGGATGCCGAAGCCGGTGAAGAACCAGCCCTCGTCATCGAAGCCGCCCAGGATGCGCTGTGGACCACCTTTGAGGCAGGCCGCACACCGCACCTCGCTGATGTTGCCGGCGAGGATTACCCCTGGGATCGTGCCTTCGAGGCAGAGCAGGCCGGTGCGTTGCTGATCGAAAACGACGGCGACACCACCAATTCGTGATCTCTCAAATCTCTCTGGTAGGACCTGGCCGATGTGTGGCCGGGTTCTACTATTTCAGCACAAATTTGCTAACCAAATCCGAACGGAATTTCTAATCTGTGTGTGATAGATTAGCTCGTGGTTTCGAGTGGATCTGCGAGAAACAAACGCGATGCAGGGGCACGTTGGGACAAGCGTGCTCCTTTCTTTTTGTGGGGTGGGCCTTATGTCAAAAGTTAGTTTGAACTGGCCCCAGAAAAATAGTTGGTGTAGAGAACTTCATCATTTTCGTAAGAGATAATTGTCGATACCATTCTATTTTGCGCCTTTTAGATTTTCGCGTCAGGGTCCATAGGTCCATAGTGGAAGGACGCGTTAGAAATATGATAATCGCCGCGACCCCTACAGCGGATGACGGCGGGCCACATGGAAAACTAAAAACGGGGCGGAGGAACACCCTCCGCCCCGCTGTGATGCGTGGTGTAGCGTATGTGGGGCCTACTCGGCGAGCATTTCCAGCGCGGCTGCGGGCAGCAGCACATCGTCGATGATGTGGACGACGCCGTTGTCCGCGAGGATATCGGTTTGGGTGACGCTCACGATTTCGTTGAGCACGACGCCGCCGTCGACGACATCGATGCCGATGAAGGCACCATCGAGCAGGGTGGGGACCTGGTCGCCGTCGAGCGCGATGACGTCTTCGGCGAGAACGGCCCCGTCGACGACGTGGTAGGTCAGCACGGCGGTGAGCAACTCGGTGTTACCGAGCAGGTCGCCAGCGGACATTTCCAGGCTGGAAAGCAGGTCGGCGAAGGCCTGGTCGGTGGGTGCGAAGACGGTGAACTCGTTGGCCGGGTCGGCGAAGACATCGGTGAGGCCAGCGGCGTTGAGCGCGGCCAACAGCGTGCTGAACTCTGGCGTGGAGGCGACGACATCGGCGATGGTGCCACCTTCACCGAGTTCCATTTCCATCATATCGCCGTCGTCCATCATCATGTCATCGAACATGCCGATGAGGTCCTCGGAGGTGACAGCACCCGGTACCACATGGTAGGCCAGGATGCTGGTGAGGGTTTCGGTGTCGGCGAGGAGTTCGTCGGCGGTGAGGCCGAGGTCTTCGAGGGCAGCGGCGAAGGCGTCGTCGGTGGGCGCGAAGACGGTGAACGGCCCGGGACCACTGAGGACTTCGACCAGCCCGGCAGCTTCGACGGCGGCGACGAGTGTGGTGAAGTCATCGGCCCCGGCAGCGACGTCGACGATGGTGTCTGGCTCGGCGGCCTCGGCGGGGGCTTCGAGGGCGGGCACTTCGGCGTCAGCAGGCGGGAGGAGTACGGCATCGATGACGTGGATAATGCCGTTGGTGGCCTCAAGGTCGGGCGTTACGACGGTGGCGGAGCCGTTCAGCGTCAGGGTGTCGCCGTCCCACTCGACAGCGATGGGTGCGCCGTTCACGGCTTCGACATCGATGCTAGCGGCCATCATATCGTCTGCGGCCATTTCGTCATCGTCGGTCATCATCACGTCTTCGTCGTCGGCGGGCGGCAGCAACACGTTATCGATGACGTGAATGACGCCGTTGGTGGCGTTCACATCGATGCCGATGATGGTTGCGCGGCCCCCGTTGATGGCCCCGGTTTCGTTCGGCGGGTCGATTTGCAGCGTTAGCGCCGCGCCGTTGACGGTCGGCAGGATGACGAGGCCGTCGTTACGCTCCAGCGCAAGGCTGGTGAGGTCGGCGAAGGTGATGGTGCCAGGCACGACATGGTAGGTGAGTACGCTGGTGAGGAGGTCGGTATCGGCGAGCAGTTGGTCGGTGCTCAGCTCAAGTTCGGTGAGGAGGGTGCTAAATGCGCCATCGACCGGGGCAAAGACGGTGAATTCGCCGCCGGAGAGGGTATCGACGAGGCCAGCGGCCTCGGCGGCCTGAAGTAATACACTAAAGCTACCATCTTCGGCAGCGACATCGACGATGGTACCCTGGGCAAAGGTGGGCACCGCCATCAACAACATGGCAAGTAAGGTTACAATCGTTGCAAAACGCTTCATCGTTTTCTCCTTAGTTAAGTTAAGGCCATTACTGAGCATATCGAGTGTAGATAAGGAAAAGCCTAGTTTGGGGTATGAAAGTTGTAAACTTGGTCAAGTGGTGTAGTTGGGTGCGGAGGCTTGGCCCTGACTTTAAGACTATACGTAGAGATGATGGTTGTTTAACTTTGCACTGTGGGGTTAAATAGCATAGTGGAAGGAAGCCATATAGGACGAATCTCGCGATGGCGAACAATCATAACCTGGCCCGGTCGCAAACGCGCCGGCTTAACCCCCGGCAGGATTTACCGGTTCGCCAACCAGAGCCGATTGATGCCGGTGAAACGCCACCATGGCGGTTGATGCTGCATGTGTTGCATGTGCAAGTGGGGATGGTCTTCAGTTTGCGGGAGGAGTTGATCGTGGGGCGGTGCTGTACGGACCTGGGCAAGCCGGATGTGGACTTGCAACCTTACGATGCCGACTCCATGGGGGTTTCTCGGCAGCATCTGGCTATTTCGGCGAAGCATGATCATCTGATTGCGCGCGATAACCAGAGCGCCAACGGCAGTTGGCTTAATGATGAAAGAATGCAAGTAGAGCAGGACTACCCGATACGTAATGGTGACCGCCTAACATTGGGGGCACTGAACCTGGAAATCGTCTTTTTGTCCGATCCTTTCAGCGCGTGGTAGGGGAAAACTATCGGCGGGGAGGGCAAAACCTTGCACATTACACCCCTAACCTTGCAAAATTCGGCGAGAAACCTTGCAAACATGCGACTCGCAAGGAAGCGAAACTTACAACCTCACGAAATTTGTGTTTTTTAGGTTCGAAAAGCATAACACTTGCAGGTTTTTAGCTTCAGCGCGTTGACAGAGAATGGATAAATTGATAAGATTTGATCATTGAAGAACGACATGGACTTTAAGGACTTCGAGATGATCACAGTACTGGCAGTTTGGTTCGCGGCTTCCATTGTCACCAGCCTGATGCTTGGCCGTTTCCTGGCACTGTCCGGCAAGGTTCCGACTGAGTACGCACAGTCCCAGATGGCGCATGAACTTAGCACTGTGGAAAATAGCGAGCGCAAGACACACGTCGCCTAAGCAGTACACTCACTGCCTAGCGTTGTATAGATAGTACCTAAATTTCATACGAGAAACCCCGGCGCATTCCCCATCGCCGAGTTTAAAAGCGACCAACAACCGATAGCTGCGGCTACCGGTTGTTTTGTTTTTTTAGGATAATTTGCCCTCGGCGTGTACAAGCAAGTGCGAGTGTACAATGAACCACCGATGCCGGGCATTTGAGAGGGCCTTAGTATGGTCGATGAAACGAGCTTGCGTTATTTGCGGTTGATCTTTAAGCGCCTTTGGCTGCTGGTCCTAGCTGGGCTTATCACGGGCGGTATTAGCTATGGGCTGCAAAGTGGTGAGGAGCTAAGGTACGAGGCATCGGCCCGGTTGTTTATCGGGAATTCGACGGACCCAACAGCGGGGGCGAGTGGCCGCACGATTGCGGATGATCGTAGCCTGGCGATTGTGTACTCCCGGCTCATCACGTTCGACCTGCGAGAGGCGGTGATCCGGAAGATGGGGTTGGAGGATACCCTGTCGGAGAATCAGCTACGGGCGTCGATGAGTACCGGTGTCGAGCGCGACGCACCGATTTTGGGGATTACCGTAGAACTGAACGACGCGCAGTTGGCTGCCGATGTGGCGAATGCCCTGGCTGAGGAGCTTATCCTGCGGGTGTCTCAGCTTTCGCCGGATGATGCTGCCCAGTTAGCGACGCTTTCGACGCAGTTGGAAGAACTGGAACAGCAGATCGGCATTACGCGGAATCAGTCGTTGCGGGTGTTGGAGCAACTCAACACGGAGACGTTCGAGCAGGATTTGACGGCGACGGATGTCGCGGCGATGACGCAAACGAACCTGCCGACGATAACCCCCACGGCGACGGATACCCCCACGGCGACGGCCTCCCCGACGGCAACCAGCCCCGGTGCCGCGCAAACACGGGCGGTGGCGGCGTCGCTGTCGATTATCACGATTACGGAGACGGCGGACCCGCTTAACCTGACGGTGCTGAACCTGACGGAAACGCAGGAGGCCACCACGCCCACGGCGACGTTCACGCCGGAGCCGACGCTCACGCCACTGCCGACCCAACCACCGCCCGACCAGGTGACGGTGTTGACGAACCGCTATAACCAGCTTGTGGACCAGCTAAATGCGTCGCAGGCGACGTTCTCGCAGCTAAGTTCGACGATGTTGCAGCTTAGCAGCCAGGCCGAACTGATTACGCTGGTGGAACCGGCGCGCCCGAACACCAACCCGACAGGCCTGAACCCGATTATTGTGGGGGTGCTGGGTGTGATGGTCGGTGGGTTGTTGGCACTGGTGGGGGTGCTGTTCTTCGAGTATATCAACATTACTGTGCGCACAGACGACGATGTGCTACAACTGCTGAACCTGCCGTTTTTGGGGGCTATCGGCCAGGGGGGGCGCATTGGCAAAAATTACGGCAAGTACCGGGTGGTGCAGCGTGAGCCGACCTCGCGCTGCGCGGAGGACTTCCGCCGGATTCGGACGAACCTACTGGTGGATCGCAGCGGCGATCGTGGGCTGTTTTTGATCGCCAGCCCGGACTCGGGGGAGGGGCGTACATTTGTGGCGGCGAACCTTGCTACTACTGTCGCGGAGCGCGGCCTGAAGACGCTGCTGGTGGATGCGGACCTGCGCAACCCGACGTTGCACCGGGTGTTCGAGAAGGACAACGTGCGGGGATTGAGTTCGCTGCTGCAAAAGTTCCTCGAAGATGAGGAATTGGCCGAGCAAGACGCCAAACTCCGTGAAGACCTGGACGCATTCATCCAACCGGTGGAGGACACGCCCAACCTGAGTGTGATTACGAGCGGGCTGGATGGGTCGGAGTTTAGTTTGCGCCTGCTGGAGTGGGACACGCTGCGGCGGTGCATCGATGCGGTGGGGCGGTTGTTCGACTACGATGTGATACTGTTCGACACGTCGCCTTCGCTGGCGGTGACGGACAGTTATGTGCTCGCGGCAACGCTGGAGACGAACGTGATCCTTGTGTTGGAGGCCAGCGCGACGAACCGCAACCACGCGCAGGACGTGAAGCTCCAGTTCGAGCGGGTTAGCCCGAAGATCAGCGGGGTGGTGTTGAACAAGAGCCGCGACGGGTAGCCGCGTAATATTAGGAAAAAGCACAAGGCCCTCACACAATTGTGAGGGCCTTCGCATTGTATTTATAAGGGGAAACCGAGGGCGGGCTTAGCTCTTCAGCAGTTGGCCGTTGGTTACGGGGATACGGCGCGGCCTGGCCTCGGCGGCCTTGGGCAGGGTAAGGGTGAGCACGCCGTTTTCGTAGTTGGCGGTCACGGCCTGGCTATCGACCATCTGCGGTAGGTTTACGGTGCGGCGGAACTTCCCGTAGCTGCGCTCGCGGTGGATGAACTTCTCACCTTCGTTTACCTCACGGTTGAACTCGGCGTTGATGGTGAGGGTGTTCTCGTGCAGGTTGATCTCGATTTCATCCTCGGTAAGGCCGGGCAAGGAGGTCTCGACGGTGTAAGCGTCTTCGCTCTCGCGCACGTCGAGGGCAAGGGCGTTGAAGGCCTCGCTACTACGTGCCTCGTCGAGGGCACGATCGAACGCACGCTGCATCTCTACCATTTCGCGGAACGGGTTACGACGAACAATCATTGCCATGTTTCATCACTCCTACTCGTGTTTTGTTGTACGACTTTGATGATAGTTCGCGAGTGTATGAGGAAGTTCTGAGCAATATCGGCAACGCATATGCGTTGCGCAAACGATGTGTATGCGGGCGAGGGTTCTGTGCGAAATGGGAGGACGGTGGTATGCTACCCGCTGTTTTCTCGTTTAACGATACAAGGGGGCATTCTGTGGATAGTGCAGCATTCCAACCATTGTTAGAAACAGTCCGCAAGGCGGCGCAGCTTTGCATCAAGGTTCAGCAGACGGAAATTAAGGCCGGGGAGAAGGCCGACCGCGAACCGGTGACGATCGCCGACTTCGGTTCGCAGGCGATCATCTGCCATGGGTTGCGTCAGCACTTCGCTGATGACGCGGTGGTGGCCGAGGAGGCCGGGGACCACTTCATGAACACGATTAGCGCGGAGCAGCGCGCGCGGGTGGTGGCGCTGGTGGGGGAGACCCTGGGGGAGACGGTAACCGAGGCGGATATTGTGGCGTGGCTGGACCACGGGCGTGGTCGTGAGACGGCTCGCACGTGGGTTATCGACCCGATCGACGGGACGAAGGGCTTTCTGGCGCAGCGCAGTTATACGAATGCGCTGGGTTTGCTGGAGGATAAGCAGCCGGTGGCGGGTATTCTGGGCTGCCCTGGTTACGATGACGGGTGGCTGTTTTATGCGGTGGGCGGTGAGGCTCATCGTATGCCGTTGGCGGGGGCCGAGGCGGAGGCCATCGGTGTGAGTGAGCGTGCCCCGGGCGATGGGTATAAGGTGGTGGAGAGTGTGGAGACCAAACACGCGAACCACGCCTTGATGGCCGAGGTTTACACGGCTGTAGGTGCCCCGACGCCCGAGGTGGTTCGGGTGGACGGGCAGGACAAGTACGCACGCATCGCGGCGGCGGATGCTGACCTGTACCTGCGGGTTTCTCCGAAGCAGGATTACCGCGAGAAGGTGTGGGACCACGCGGCAGGGGTGGCGATCATCCAGGCGGCGGGGGGGACGGTTACCGATATGGCGGGCAACCCGCTCGATTTTTCGTTGGGCACTAAGCTGGAAAATAACGTGTTTGTGGTGGTTTCCAACGGGAGGGATCACGAGAAGGTCATCGAGGCACTACAGGCCCAATACGCCAAGTAAGCGATGTTCGATTGGTTAGATACCAGCACAGCCCCACGCCCGGCGGATGTGATTATCGTGTTGGGGGGGCTGCGAAATCGTGGCCCCCGCGCTTACGAGTTGTATCGGCAGGGGTATGCGCCGTGGGTGTTGGTGAGCGGCACCCAGGGCGATGTGGATGCCTATGGGCCTTTGTTCGAGGGTAGTAATGTGGTTTACAACCCGCACGCCCACTCGACATGGGATGAGGCGCAACAGAACGCGGCGATTTTACGGGGACGTGGGGTGCGGTCGGCGCTTATCGTCACGACGAATCATCATACGCGGCGGGCGGCGGCGGTGTATCGGGCGGTGATGCCCGAGCTGGAGGCGTCGTTCGTGGGTGTGCCGATTTCGGCGGCAGATGGCCCGGGTTGGTTCTGGTTGCGGCTGAACACTGCGGTAAGAGAGGTGATAAAGTCGGGTTATTATTTCGTTCAATATGGGGTACGGGTGTGGTGATCGCTTGCTTTCGTTAGAATTTTTGTGCTATGCTGATATTGCACACATGTTCTAAGGAGAGTTGTATGATGTTTGTGGTTGTGGGTGTCGCTCTGGCAGTTGTTCCGCTGGGGGTTGGTGTCGGTGTGTGGTATCGGCGGTATAAGCGTTTGCGGAGTGAACGTGCGCTGGTCGAGTCGTTTCGGCGAGCGATGAAGTATCATCTCTGAGCGATTTTCGAGTCGTGAGTTGACTATACGAATTCTCCCTCGTATCGACACATAAGGCCTGCTCGAGTAGACTTAACCTACTTTAGCAGGAGAGAGTCATATGAAACCGGACCTTTCGGTTGTCATCCCCATCTATAACGAAGAAGACAACCTTCAACCTCTATACGAAGAACTGGGTGGGGTGCTCGATGAGATGGAGCGCCCCTACGAAGTGCTGCTGATCGACGATGGGTCGCGCGATGCGAGCTATGCCCGCATGCAGGACATCCACGGGCGTGATTCGCGCTGGGGGATTGTGCGTTTTCGGCGCAACTTTGGCCAAACGGCAGCGATGCAGGCGGGCTTCAACCTGGCGCAGGGGGAGTGGGTGATTACCCTGGACGCCGACCTTCAGAACGACCCACGAGACATCCCCAAGTTGCTGGCTAAGGCCGAAAGTGGCTACGACATCGTGAGCGGTTGGCGGAAAGATCGGAAGGAGCCGTTCCTCAGCCGCCGGTTGCCGTCGATGCTGGCGAATGGCCTCATTTCACAAACGACGGGGGTTACCCTGCATGACTACGGCTGTTCGCTGAAGGTGTATCATCGTGAGGTTGTGAAGAATGTACACCTCTATGGCGAGTTGCATCGCTTCATCCCGGCGATTGCGAGTTGGATGGGTGTGACAGTGACGGAAATGCCGGTGAACGACCGCGCCCGTCGCTTCGGGAAGAGTAAGTACGGCATCGGGCGCACATTCCGTGTGGTGTTGGACCTGATTACGGTGCTGTTCTACTTGCGGTACTTCCAGAGGCCGCTGCATGTGTTCGGCGGGTTGGGGCTGCTGACGAGTGTGACGGGCATCGGCATCGGCATATACCTGAGCTTTAGCAAGCTGGTGTTCGGCGAGCAACTGGCGGATCGTCCGCTGCTGCTGCTGGCGGTGTTGTTGACGATCCTCGGGGTGCAGTTGTTGAGCATCGGGTTGGTGGCGGAGATGATGACGCGCACGTACTACGAGTCGCAGGGTATTACGGCGTACAGCATCCGCGAGCAGCATACGCCCACCCAGCAAGCGCACCCCGAGGAAGTGCTTGCGGAAACGGTTGTGTAGTGGGGGACATCTGCTAGTGGGCCGCGCGCACCTTAGGCTGGTGGCTGGCCCGGGCGGTTGGGGGCAGGGTAAGGTCTGCGCGTGTATCGATCGCGTTAGGTGTTTATCTTCGTGGGACGTGCGGAAGCGCGTTTCTACGTCTACCGTTGGCATTCGGGCGTGAGGCAGTTTACGCCCTTCCCCTATTTTCGCCCCGCAACGACAAAAGGGGATTTTATACGCTAAGCGATTTGACCTGTTGTGAGCCACATATGCCCTGCATTTTTGAGGGAAAACAAGCTGTTTAACCAAAAACCCAGTTAACGACAAAGAAGCTTATTACAATAACCATGCCTTTTGGTTAACTTTTTCGTGTCGTAAAACCCCTCGTTTTTCAGTTAATTTCGTCTTAGCGTACATTTTCCCCCTTTTGTGCTTGAAGGGCGATTTTTATACGATTCCCCACTGTTTGCCTCTTTCTGTAGATTTCCTTACAGACAAAGCAAAAAACTCATCACTTTTGGACTAATCTACGCAAAATGTTCACATTCTACCGCTATCATGAGCGGTATATGAGTGCGTCGTTGTACCCGGCAATCGTCCCAAACCTGCAAAAGGGACTTGCTATAGATAGACAATCTATATATAGTGTGTCTATAGATAGAGAGACTACAGGGTCTTTGCTCATGCAGTTCAAAGGTAGTTTGCCATTGATGGTGCTGTATGTGCTGTCGCAGCAACCGAACCACGGTTACGCGATTGCCCAGCAGATCAAGGAAAAATCTGACGAGGTATTCGATGTGAAGGCCGGGTCGTTGTATCCCGCTTTGCACAGCCTGGAAAAGCAGGGCCTCGTGGAGAGTTACACGACTGAGGAAAACGGGCGCGAACTGCGCTGCTACACCCTCACCGACCTGGGCAAAGGTGAACTCGACGCAGCCCTTGCGGCGTGGGCACAGCACGTGACGGCCGTGAACCTTGTGCTTAAAGGGAATGAAGGATGAACGCGGACCTTTCGCGCTGGCTAGACCAAACAACGCGCGAGCTTCCAGCGGATATACGGGACGCCGTGCGCGACGAACTGGAAGCGCACTACGGCCTGGCCTACGCCGATGCGCTGCGGGCTGAGGGCAATGGGCTGCTGGCTCATGCGGTTGCGATGACCGAGCTAGGCGATGTGGGTGCGGCAACCCGTGCCCTGCGCGAGGTTCATCGGGCGAAGCGCTACTACCGGTTGGCTATCGTCGCGTGCCTGGGTTACGCCGCGTTTTCGCATGGTTTGCTGCCGTTCATCTACGATTCCAGCACGTATAGCCCGGCGATGTGCTCCGTCATTCTGTTTGCGTCGATGGCGCTGCTCATCCGTGGCTTCCAGGTGATGACGCGCCAGCACTATTTGCTGGAGAGCCATTTGCGGACCAACACGTGGCTGCTGCTGGGGGGGTTGTTTGCTGTGGTGCTGATGTGGGCGGTGGGCGGTGCCGTCGATTCGATGTTGGGTGCACCCCGAGAGTTGATCTGGGGGCGACTGCACCTGGCCGAAAGCGTGATCTTCGGTGTGGCGATTGCGCTGTTTAGCAACCGCGTGTTGTGGCTGCGGCGCAAGTACTTCGCGATGAAGGAAGCGGCCCTGGGGGGCATCATCCTTGGGGTGTTGTTGCTGTTGCGGGCGCACGCTTTTGCGATGAACATGCTCGCTACCGAACAGCTCATCATCGAGTTGGTGCACATGTTCCAAACCGTGTTGATGCTGCTATGGGGTGGGGTGTTTATTGCGGCGACCCGTCGCGATGGCGCACCCCCACAGGCCGTCTGAGTTCAGGTTATTCGTCGTGCCAGGTTCACTTTTCACAGGGCACCTGGCGCTTTCAACTATTGGTATAGGGGGGCGTTCTTCAGGGTTACGCCCAATTCGTCGACAGCAGTAGGTATTTAATGTTGCGCTGGGCGCGGCAGTGCGTCGGGTTGCCTGCCGCCGGGCAAGGGAGACGAACATCAATGCAGATCGGATATTGGCGTATATCCATCGAACGGGTGCATCCGAGCACCACGCAGTTGGCGCATCGCTACGATGACGCTGCCAACGATTGGGACCAAGCACTGACGAAGCTCGGTTACTTCCAGGCATATTCGCGGTTGTTCGCCCGGCTGAAGGCGGAAGGGATGCTCGATCGCATTCCGCGTCATGGGCGGGTGGTCGATGCGGGCATCGGCACGGGGGCGCTCACCTGTGCGCTGGCAAACCAGCTAGACCAACCGTTGGTTGTGGAGGGCGTCGACATCTCTGAGGAAATGCTGCAAGGTGCCCAGGAAAACCTGCACCCCATGCCGGTACGCGGGCACCTTGTCGATGCTGAGCGGTTGCCGCTCGAAAGCAAAACGTGCGATATTGCGATTACGGCGCACATGCTGGAACACCTGGAAACGCCTGCGGTGAGCTTGCAGGAGATGGTGCGCGTGCTGAAACCAGGGGCACCGCTGGTTGTGGTGATGACGAAGCGCAGCTTGCTGGGCCGTTATATCGAGGCGCGGTGGAACATCCACCCCACCGACGAGCACACTATCACGACGTTTATGTCGTTGGCTGGCTTGCGCGATGTGCGGTATGTGCCGTTGGAAGGATCGTTCTGGGCGCGGCATATGAGCGTGGCCTGTGTGGGGGTTAAGCCGCTTTAGTCTGGGCGGCTCCCTCATCACTTCATCGTCTCCTGCGTGTCATCGACCTGGTCAGGTGTCCAGGTTCGAGTGCTTGACAACTCCGATCCCCTCAACATATTTCGAATACTGCGTGAGAATTGTAGGCTAGCTAACATTGCGCAGCGCAGCCACACCATAAGATGAACAGGTGTTCGCTTGCGCCGGTATACTGGAACTTTGGTTCCTTTTGGGTTAATATTCTGGTGCAAGAAGAATCGCTTCGCATCTTTTACCCAATCCACACGGAGGAAATACTCTTGAAGAAGGCCATCATTTTTTTCCTGTGCCTAGTGGCATTCATCGTCCCAGCCGTAAACGCCCAGGACGGTAATGTATTGCGCGTGGGTACCAATGCCCCGGTGGCGCTGGACCCGCATACGAACACCAACGACCCCGAAGTTCTTTTCGACCGCACAATTTACGATTACCTTATCGACCTCACCCCGTCCAATGAGCTTGTACCCGCCCTGGCCACCGAGTGGACTGTGAGCGACGACGGCCTGACCTACGACCTGACCCTGCGCGAAGGCGTAACCTTCCACGATGGCGAACCGTTCACCGCTGCCGATGTGCTGTTTAGCTTCGAGCGCATGCAAGAGGTGAGTTCGCCCGCCCTCAGCCTGCTCGGCGAGTTCGAAATTAGCAGCAGCGACGACCTGAGCGTGACCTTTACGCTGCCCTCGCCGAATGCAGACTTCCTGTTCGGTGTGGCCTCGCGCTGGTCGCTCATTTTGCCAGATGGCACCACCGAGCCGAACGTACTCGGCGAAGGCGACGACCTGTACGCCAATTTCGTAGGCACTGGCCCCTTTATTCTCACCGATTACCAGGTGGGCGAGCGCGCGACATTCGAGGCTAATCCGAATTACTGGGCCGATGTTGCGCTGGACGGCGTGATTTACGAGTACATCGATGAGTCGCAGGCGCAGGTCGATGCACTGCGGAGTGGCGATGTCGACTTCATCTTTAAGGTACCGTTCGACCTTACCCCGGCGCTGCAAGCCGAAGACAGCATCGAAGTGATTACGCAGGCCACGAACCTGCACCCGGTCATCCGCCTGCGTGCGGACGAGGGTTTCCTCGGCAGCGACCCGCTTGTGCGCGAGGCGCTTAAGCTGGCCACCGACCGCGAACTGCTCACCATCGACCTGTTCGACGGGCTGGCCCCGGTGGGCAATAACGACCCCATCGGCCCGCTGTACGGTGATTTCTACGCGCCCATCGAGCAGGCCTACGACCCGGCCCGCGCCTGCGAACTGCTCGCCGAGGCGGGTTTCCCTGATGGCCTGGGTGCCGATGCGCCGCTGGACTTCTACGTGGTGGATAGCTTCAACTACGAGCAGATGGCTGTGCTGCTGCGCGACCAATGGTCGGAGGGCTGCATCAACGTGGAGATTTTGCTGCGCCCGGAGAACATCTACTACGGCGATAACGAGTGGTTGGATGTGGAACTGGGTGTGACGGGCTGGGGCAGTCGTCCGGTGGCGCAGCAGTACCTCGTGGAAGCGTATGTGACCAGCGCCCTGCCGGAGAACGGCGGCTTCAACGAGTCTCGCTTTAGCAGCGAAGCACTCGACGCGCTGGTGGAAGAGGCGGCTGTGACGGCAGATATCGACGCGCGTGCCGAGATTTACGCGCAGATCGCGCAAATCTTCGCTGAGGAGGGGCCGGTGATTGTGCCGTTCTTCACGCCGATGATCGGCGCGGTGAACAACAGCGTCGAGGGCCTGGCAATGCAGCCCTTCCCTGGCCGCACGAGCTTTGTCGGTGTGAGCGTCAGCAGCTAACCTCATGACCACAGCTACAAAACCGGCGGCGCTGACTGCGTCGCCGGTGGGCCGCTTCGTTGCGGCCCTTGTTAACTTCTTCCGGCAGATGGCGCAGCGCCCGCTGGCCTTCGCCGGGATGCTCATCGTCTTCGTCTACATCGGCCTTGCGATCCTCGGGCCAACCGTCGCCCCCTACGAATTCGACGATATTTTGCGTGCCGAAGATCGCCGCGCCCTGAAGAACATTGCCCCCTCCGCCGAGTATCCTTTCGGCACCGATAATGTGGGGCGCGATGTGTATAGCCGGGTGCTGTGGGGCGCGCGCGATACCATCGGCCTGCCTGCTGTCGCGACGGCTGTTGCGGTGTTCATCGGCACATGTTTTGGGTTGGCAACGGGCTACTTCGGCGGCTTATTCGATGAAATCGTCTCGCGCACGCTCGACAGCCTGCTGGCGATCCCTGCGCTGGTGCTGGCGCTTGTGATGCTCACCACGATCGTGCCGCTGCTGAACGAGAGCAACAACCCGTTGATACGGCGTGTGGGGCCGACGAACATCAGCATTATCATCGTTATTGTGTTGCTGTACGTGCCCATTGTCACACGCGTGATTCGCAGCGCAACCCTTGGCCTGCGCGATAGGGGGTATGTGGAAGCGGCGAAACTGCGCGGCGAAAGCACGCTGTATATCCTCTTCCGCGAAATCTTCCCGGGGGTGCTGCCTGCGCTCGTCGTCGAGGCCTCGCTGCGTTTGAGCTATGCTATTTTCCTGGTTGCGTCGCTCGGATTTTTGGGCCTTGGGGTGCAACCGCCGTCGCCGGAGTGGGGCCGTATGGTGCTCGATGCTCGCAGCCAAATTGCGGTGGCGCCGTGGGCGCTGTGGTTCCCGGTGGTGGCCATCGCCGTCTTCATCATCAGCATCAACCTCATGTCCGATGGCCTGCGCCGCGTTTTCCGTTATGAATAATCTGCTCATGTGCGTTTGATAGCATGCGTCTTATGCCCACCAACTCAAGAAGTGACCTATGACCGAACAACCCGTCATCCGCGCGAAAAGCCTCTCAATCGAATATCAAATTGGCAAAAAGTGGCTTAACGTCATCCACGACGTGGACCTACAGATTAACCCGGTGCAAATTCATGGGCTGGTGGGGGAGAGCGGCAGCGGAAAATCCACGTTGGGCCTGGGGGTGATGATGTACCTGGCCCGCAACGCACGCATCACGCAGGGCGAAATCCTGTTCGATGGGGTGGATATTGCCCACTACAGCCCAGAGCAGATGCGGTCCATCTGGGGTAAGCAGATCGCCCTGGTGCCACAAAACCCGCTGGATTCGCTGAATCCGTCGCTGACCATCGGCCAACAGATGACTGAAGTGACCGAGTTGCACATGGGCCTGGGCCGCAAGGCCGCCACGCAAACTGCCATCGAAGCGCTGGATGCCGTCAAAATCGCCGACCCGGCCAAAATCATCGAGCGCTACCCGCATCAACTGAGTGGGGGGATGCAGCAGCGCGTGATGATCGCGCTAGCGCTGAGCACCCGCCCGCATTTGCTGGTGCTGGACGAACCCACGACCGCGCTCGACGTGACGACGCAGGCCGTGATTCTGGACCTGATACGCGAGTTGACGAAAACCGAACGTGCCGCTGCGCTGTATGTGAGCCACGACCTCGGCACCGTCGCTCAACTCTGCGATTACGTGAGTGTGCTGTATGCCGGTGAGGTGATGGAAAGCGCGCCGGTCAACGACCTGTACAGCAAGCCGCTGCACCCGTACACGGTGGGGCTGCTCGCGAGCCTGCCGAACACCGCCCACTCCACCGAAAACCGGCTCTCCACCATCGATGGGGTTGCGCCGTCGCTCGCCGAGCGGACGAATGCGTGCGTATTCGCGAACCGGTGCCCGGTGGCCTACGACCGCTGCTTCACGGAAAAACCGCCGCTAGAGTCGATCAAAGATGATGCGCGGATGATACGCTGCTGGCGGTGGGAGGAAATCGAGGCTGGCGAGATTATCCCGAAGAACCGCCCACGGGGTAACTTCGAGAGCGCGCCGCCTAAGCCCGGTAATGTGCTGCGCACCGTCGACCTCGACAAGAGCTTCGGTAGCTACACCTTTTTGGACCGCATCACCGGCACACCGCCGGAAAAGGTCCACGCGGTGGATGATGTTTCTATCGGGGTGCGGAATCGGAGCACGCTAGGGTTGGTGGGCGAAAGCGGCAGCGGCAAAACGACGCTCGCGCGGGCCATTGTGGCGCTGTACACCGCCGACGATGGCGAAACCGACCTGCTCGACGTGCCCATTAGCAATGCGCTAACCGAGCGCAGCAAGGAAGAACTCCGCAATCTGCAAATGGTCTTCCAGAACCCCAACGACGCCCTCAACCCATACCAGACCGTCGGCAGGACGCTGGGCCGCACGCTGCGTGTGCTCGGCAAGGAGAAGCTCAACCGGGCGCAGGCCAAAGAGCGGGTGGGGGATTTGCTGCGTGCAGTGGGCCTCACCGCAGAGTACGCGACGCGCTACCCGGCGCAGCTGAGCGGTGGCGAGAAGCAACGCGTGGCAATCGCGCGGGCCTTTGCGGCGAACCCAGCGCTGGTCGTGGCCGACGAGCCGACCTCCTCGCTGGATGTGAGTGTGCAGGCGACGATCCTCAACCTGCTGAAGGACCTGCGCGCTAGGGTGGGGGCGTCCTATTTGTTCATCTCGCACGACCTTGAGGTGATCAGCTACCTTAGCGACTGGATCGTGGTGATGTACCTGGGCGAAATTGTGGAGCAGGGCACGCGCGACCAGGTGTATGAGCCGCCGTCGCACCCCTACACCGAGGCGCTGCTCTCTGCGATACCGTTGCCAGACCCCCAGGCCAAGCAGGGCGAAATTCGCCTGGAGGGCGATGTGCCCAGCCCGCGCAACAAGCCGACCGGCTGCCCGTTCCATACACGGTGCCCGCGCTACCTCGGCGACATCTGCCGCGAGGTCGAACCGCCGATGCGCGAACTCGACGACGGCCACACCTACCGCTGCCACATCGAACCCGACGAACTCGAACGCCTCCAGCGCGAGTCGCTGGCGCAGTTCATCGCGGTGGAGGAATAACGGTGTTTGCTCATCTTCGTACACGTAACGGACAAGCCATACTTGTGATACGACGTGAGGGTACACGCAGTTGCGTGGAGCCGGAGGCTCTCTCGCCATGCGGTGATTTTAACCCCACCCGTAAATGCCCTCCCCGTAAAAGGTGAGGGGGCTTTCTACGGCTCGCAAGGGTCCATGATTCCCCCTCTCTGCCTGCTGGGCCAGGGGGCGAGGTCAATATCTTCGATCTGTCTGTACACCTTCGGGGGCAATAATCCCATGCTCCGCTATTTAATCCGTCGCTTTTTCCTGTTGCTGCTTACGCTGTTCATCACTTCGGTGATCATCTTCGCGCTCACGCAATTGCTGCCCGGCGATGTCGCCCGGCTCATCCTTGGGCGCGAGGCGTCGCCGGGGGCCATCGCGGAATTCCGCGAAAATTTCGGCCTCGATGACCCGGCCCCGGTGCAGTACGTCAACTGGTTGGTGGGCTTCGTCACGGGCGATTGGGGGCGCTCGTTCGGGGCGGGGAACCCGGAGGTGCGGCCACTGGTACTGGGTCGCCTCAATAACTCGATGATCCTGGGGGCATTCACGCTGCTGCTCAGCGTCCCAATTTCGATTGGCCTGGGTGTATGGGCGGCCCTGCGCGAAAATACCTGGGTGGATAGCTCGGTGTCGGTCGTGTCGTTGTCGGTGGTGGGCCTGCCGGAGTTCGTGACGGGGATCGTGCTCATCAATATTTTTGCGCTGCAACTCGGCTGGCTCGATTCCACCTCGCGTGTGGAGGACGGTTACAACGCGTGGCAGTGGTTCCGCGTGCTCATCCTCCCTGGCATCACGGCGAGCTTCGTGCTGGTGGGCTACGTCGTGCGGATGGCCCGCGCGGGGATGATCGACGAGTTGAAGAAAAGTTACGTGCGCACGGCCCAACTCAAGGGTGTGCCAGAGCGTCAGATTATCGTGCGGCATGTGCTGCGCAATGCGCTGCTGCCGACGATTACCGTGATCGCCATCAGCATCGGGTGGCTCATCGGCGGGCTGGTGATTATCGAGCGGGTGTACAACTATCCTGGCATGGGGTCGTTGCTGGTCACCGCTGTCGAGCAAAAGAACCTGCCCGTGCTGCAAGCCGTGACGATGATCATCGTGTTCTTCTTCGCCTTCGCTAACCTCCTCGCGGATATTCTGTACGCGTTCCTCAATCCGCGCATCCGCCTGGAGTAGTTGGAGTAGAATGAACCCACAAAGCGGACAACCACCGCAACTAAAATGTTCATTCTACATAGGGAGATAGAAATATGGTTTACAAGGCCAGCGACACACGTTACGACACGATGCAATATCGCCGCACCGGGCGAAGCGGCCTGCTGCTGCCTGCGATTTCGCTTGGCATCTGGTACAACTTCGGTGGCGTAGACGTGCTGGAAAATGCCCGCGACATGCTGCGCACTGCCTTCGACCTTGGCATCACCCACATCGACATCGCCAACAACTACGGGCCGCCGCCGGGTTCCGCCGAAGAGACGTTCGGGCGGGTCTTCCACGAAGACTTAGCGCCCTTCCGCGATGAGCTGATTATCTCCAACAAGGCCGGTTATCGCATGTGGCCTGGCCCCTATGGCGAGTGGGGGTCGCGAAAGTACCTGGTGGCAAGCTGTGACCAGAGCCTCAAGCGCACCGGTTTGGAGTACTTCGATATTTTCTACAGCCACCGACCCGACCCCAACACACCGCTCGAAGAAACAATGGGCGCGTTGGACTTCATCGTGCGCAGCGGGCGCGCGCTCTATGTGGGCATTTCCACCTACAGCCCAGAGCAAACCCGCCGCGCCGCCGAAATTCTGGACGATCTGGGGACGCCGTGCCTCATCCACCAGCCGCGCTACAACATGTTCGACCGCTGGATCGAGGACGGGCTGTTGGATGTGCTGGAGGAGAAGGGGATCGGCTGTATTTCGTTCTCGCCGTTGTGCCAGGGCATCCTCACCAACAAATACATCGACGCCGTGCCGGACGACTCACGGGCGTCCAAGCTGGAGGGTGCGTTCCACTGGGGCGACGCTGTGACCCAGGACCGTTTGAGCAAGGTGCGTAAGCTCAACGAAATTGCCCGGGCGCGTGGCCAGAGCATGGCCCAGCTTGCGGTCGCGTGGGTGCTGCGCCACGAGACGATGACGTCCGCCCTCATCGGTGCCAGCCGCGCCAGCCAGATCACGGAGATTGTGCAGACGTTGGAGAACGTCGCGCTCAGTGAGGACGAGAAGGACGCCATCGAGGCGATTCTCGCGGGGTAGGCGGATTCCTGGGGTTGCCTGGGGGCGAGGCGGTGCGCGGTGCAGGCAGAGAGGGGCGGACACCTTTTGCCCCCTCTCCTAAATCCTCTCCTCGTAAACGGAGAGAGGACTTTCACACCGCGCAAAGTAGCAGTTTTCTACCTTCAGTGCAGAAACGGTTGCATGAACGCGTGAAACACGCCGTCGAACCGCGTCGGGGCGAGGCATGGCCTCGCCCGCCAAAGCCCACCCACAGCTAAGTTAAGTTCCAGAGGATTATTAGCATGAAATACCCACTCACTCCTGAGGCAAAAGTAGTAGCATCTCATCTGGTCGAAGCCTGGAACAGTGGTGAAATTGATCAGATATTTGAGCTTGTGGATGTAACCGCTGGCAATGTCAATCGCCGTGAATATAATAGTGGACTTGGCGTTCCAGGGGAGTTTGAAATTCCTCAAATGGGTGTTGTACGTGAACTAGCGGTGTATGGTTTGGTAAGTCTTCGTGTGCTAGGCAATAATATTAAAAACACTCTCCTCCAAGAACTCCGCAACGCCGTAGCAACCGATTTCGAGGTCTCCGATTACTTCATCACCATGAACGCAGTTGGGAACATCATCATCAACAGCACGACTGGTCCGGTCGCGGGGATGGGCATCGGCAATGCACCGATACACCAGACCGTCGAGCAACTCTCAACCGACCTCGCCGGTCGCCTCGGCGACGACTTTCTACAAACGCAGACCCATCTGCGAGAGGCGATTGATGCGCTGAGCGAGTCCGCAGAGGCCGACCAGCAATCGAAACTTGGCAAGGTCGTATCGGAGTTGGGGCGGTGTCTGCAACATGGCGCGAACACTGCCGGTGTGATGGGAGCGATTCGAGTTGTAGCGGCGTTTTTGGGCTAGGTTACTCTCTACACCCACCTCGAATTACGACTCACGCCTGTGGTATCCTGCACGGAACGAGGGGAAAACCCTCGTTTTGCGTGTATAGGTACACATGATGCAAACACTCAATCGTTTCCAACGTGCACTAATCGCGATTATCCCGTTCCTGCTGCCCACCACGTATCAGCAGTATTTGTGGCAGGCGACCCAACCCGGCGCCGAAGTCCCCGAGTTGCTTACTGGGGCGGCCTTCTTCTTCTTCGACGTGCCTGTGACGCTGCTGATGCTCACGGTGCTGTATCGCCTGTTCGCCGATAGCGACTTCCGCGCGGGCTACACCGAAACGCTGCGAAACATCGTCACGCGCTTTGCGGGCGGGTGGTGGTTCGCGCTGGCGTTATTGACGTTCGCCGGGGTACTCGTCGGCCCGCGTGAGCCGGTCCTCGCGTGGGCTGCTGCGCTGCGGATGGCGCAGGGCCTCTTCTTCGCGATGACGCTGGCGCACTTTGCCCGCGACGACTGGCGCTACTTCTCGCGGGCCTTCACCGTCGCGGCGATGTTCCACGGGTTGTGGGGCATCGGCCAGATCATCAACGGCGAGCCGTTCGGGGTGCGCCTGCTGGGTGAGCGGCCCTTCAACCAGACACCTTACGCCTTCTGGGAGCCGACCTTCCGCGCCTATGGGCTTTTCAACCACCCGAACCGCTACGCCAGCTACATGATGATTGCGCTGTTCGGGGCGCTGCTGCTGCTGTTCACCAACTGGGAGGCGCGACGGTGGCGCTGGATGGCCGTGAACATCGTCGGCTTGCTGGTGATTAGCGGTGGGCTGCTGGCGTCGTCGTCGCGCTCGGTGCTGCTGGGTGTGGCCATCGCGCTGATTCCGCTGGTGTTGCTCCTCTGGCGTTTGATGGACCGGCGGGTGCTGCTCGGCCTGGTGGGGGCGGGTGCCGCCGCTGTCATCGTGGTGGCGACGGTGACCCCTGCGGGGGCGTTACTCGTGAGTCGCTCGCTGGGCATTCTGCGGAACCCGGACCAACTCAGCGATCGGCTGTTCTACGCCTACGAGGATACCGCCCACACCCTCCGCGACCGCACGGTGCCAGCAATCGGCGTGGGGCCGAACAACCTGGGGGTGGCGCTCTCGGCCCTGCGCACCGATTTCGTCAACCCGGACCTCGACCCCTTGCCCGCGCATAACATCTTCCTTTATGTATGGGCAGAGCAGGGGATTATCGGCTTTTTCCTCATCGCGATCATCTTTGTGTCGATGCTCTCGCGCCTCTCGCTGCGGAACAACACCGCGCTCATCTTGTGGTCGTCGGCTTTCCTGGCGTTGCTGCTGGTGATGCTCCTCGACTACCAGATATGGAGCGAGCCGCGCACGCGCATGGTGCTCTATTGGGCGCTGGGGATGTGGTGGGGCAGTCACACACTCGAAGATCGTGCGCTGTTGCCACGGACGGCGCAAATCCTCACCGCGCTGACGGTCGTTGTGCTGGGGGTGGTGTTGCTACAACCCGCACGGACGAGTGCGCCGTACTACGCCCAACTTGGCGAGGAACTCACAGCCTACGAGAACTTCGAGGCGTCGGCAGAGGCGTATGCACGCGCGGTGCAACAATCTCGTACCGACGAGCCGACCTACTACTACGGGCTAGGCAAGGCGCAGCGTCTCGCCGGGGACGCCGAATCGGCTGTGGCGGCGATGCAAATCGCGACCGACTTCGACGGGGACAACGCCGACTATCACTACGAACTTGCGCTGGCCCATAATGCCAACGGCATGCCCGATGCGGCACTCACTGCCCTCGATGAGGCGGTAGCTCTCGGCTTCGACGATGCGGTGCTCGTCGAGGTGGCACGCGGGCACACCTTCCGGCTACAGGATGACGCGGAAGCGGCGCAATCGGCTTTCGATGCGGCGCTTGCGCTGGCCGAAAGCACGCCAGACCGTGCGGACGTGCTCGTTATCATCGGGGATGGGTACCCCACCTGCGATGAGGCCGTGCCGCTCTACGAAGCAGCGTTCGAGATGTACAACCGCAACCGCGACGCCGTCCGCGCGCTGGAAGCCTGCGGCCAGCTACCAACCGACATCGGTTAGGGCCGTGCTGAATTGCCCAACCACACCCGCCGAATGGTCGACGAGGAGCGACCTTTGCGGTTCGCAGAGACGATCGCGTTCGGATGTGCGCATCGT
>CAYSVE010000023.1:0-21450 GCA_964434365.1 uncultured Anaerolineaceae bacterium
CTGAAGTATCCGCGCAAGGGGATGCCGGGCCGCTCTTCGACCGGCCCCGGTGTGCCCTCGACGCCGATTATGTGTGGCAACGGCCCCGCAAACCACAGCAGTGCAAGCGTTACCACGACGGTGACCACCCCAAACCCAGCGAGCATGATGCGCCGTTTTGCCGTGGCTAGCGTCCAGAGGCCGTACGGCACTACGAGGAATGCAATAAAGATCGGAAATTGCAAATCGGTGTGGCTGGCACCCCACAGGCCGATCCCCTGTACCACAGCCCATAGGCCAGCCAACCGGTATCGACTCGCCTCAACGTTGCGGAAGGTCTGCCGCCAGAGCAAAATATGTGCGGGTAACCAGAACCAGTCCATAAGGTTGATGTGGGTGTTGTAGTAAAAATACCGGACCAATGGTACCGCTTGCAGCACAACCCCGCCGAGGAAGGCCAACCCCGGCGACACATCCTCGTCGATGAGTAACAGGTATAGCAAGAAGCCGTTGAGCACACACCCCAGCACAATAATCGTGTTCATCGCGGTGAAGGTATCCGTGAGGGGTTCCACGATTGCCCAAACCGGCCACCAGAAAGCCGTCAGGGCGTGCAGGCCAAGGCTGTTGTCGAATGGCGCGAACACATAATCGGTTTGGTAGGCCTCCAGGCTTGGTGTCGTCAAGGCGTGTCGAATCCACCAGAAGTTCCAGTGATAGTTGAAGTAATCGAACCCCGCAACGTGGGTGCCGTTGTTGAACAGCAACGCGTGCAAAAGGATAAAAGCGAGGAGTATGTATGAACCAAGTGCCAGCAGGTGTAAACGGCGCATGGGGTTTCCTTGGGGTTAGAAGTTGGCCGGAGAACGTTTTACTTGCGCATGGTGGGAGTTGCAAGGGACAAAATCACGGTGGCGTTGTGGTACATCTTCTCATAGACTTTGGAAAGATATTCGTGGAGATGACAAAAAGGAAACACCTGAATGCGTATTTCGCTCCGTTGGCTGTTTGTTGCCGTACCCGTGGTGCCAATCGTCGGTGCGTTGTTGATGGCCTTCTTCCTGTTTGCGCCCCCTACCCAGGAAGCCAATGCTTGCCTCCCCTGTGACTGCGGCCACACCCGAAGCCTGAACTGTGTCGGCCCGTTTTTGGCCTACACCCAGGGCACACCGAACGCGTGCAGCATCTATGTTTTTAAGATGAACCCGGATGGATCGTTACCACTCGTATTTGAGATTGGCCCGGCGCAGTTGAACCAACTCCCGGCCAACCCGGCGCAGAATACGCTCATCGCGACGTACTACGAGTTCAACCTATACAAATTGCAATCTGGTCAATATCAGTTGAACGTCGGACCGGACATGGAAAATAAGGTACATATCCTGCAAATCGACGGGTGCCCGGCAAGCACCATCGCCGAGGGCACATATGTGCAGGGTGTTGAGGGCAGTTACTCGCTGAGCGACCCACGCCCGGTATACGCCAACGTTATCGACCCGGCGAATATCGCTGCGGGACAAACACCCCTCGGCAACGCGAGTGTACCAGCAGCGGAGGTCTCGTCGGCACCGACCACCTCTAGCGCACCAGTGAGCCAGCCAAACACCGTCACATATGCACAGAGTATCGCGCCATCGAATCCATCCAACGACCCTGCTTACGCCGCCCCCATCCTTGGCGGAAGCAGCACCGCCCCGTCCGCTGCCACAGAACTCGTCTACGACTAAGGCGTCTCGTGGGGTCGGCTATTGCTGGCCCCGCGCCCACTCGATCGTCGCACGCATCCCATCGACAAAGTTGACCGCCGGTTGCCAACCGAGTAACGCACCTGCGCGCCGAATATTGGCAGCAGAGCGGCGCATATCGCCCGGTTGGGCGGGTGTATGTTGCACCGGGTACGTCGCGCGCGTGTAGCCGAAGGCATCGAGCACGATGTCGCATAATTGGTTAACGGTCACATACTGCCCCGTACCAATGTTGATGACCCGTCCATAGGTTTTCGGCTCGGTGAGGGCATCGACCCAGGCCCGTGCAACATCGGAGATATGCACGAAATCGCGGGCCTGTTCACCATCGGAGTGGATGGTGATCGGTTCGTTGCGCAACACATTCCCAATGAAAATCGCAAACACGCCCTGATACGCGTTCGTGAGGCTCTGCCGCTCCCCGTACACGTTGAACATCCGCAGCGAAGTCACATTAAAATCGAAGTCGAGGTCCTTGCGGGCAGCGGTGATGTGCACATAGCGCTCTGCCGCGTATTTCGTCACTGCATAGTAGTTTACCGGCGCAGGTGCAGTGTCCTCTGGGGTAGGGACTACGGGCGGGTTGCCGTAAATCGTCATCGAACTGGCGAAGATGAGCCGTGGCACCCGATGTGCGATGCACTGCTGCAATACGTTGATCGTCCCGCGCGTGTTCGTTTCGAGGTCGGCTGTGGGGTCCATAAAGCTTAGGCGGATAGATGCCTGCCCCGCAATGTGCATCACCGCGTCGACCCCATCCTCGAAGATAGGCGCGAGATCGGCTTCGTTTCGCACGTCTCCACGAACATACTCAGCAGATGGACTGACGTGCGCGGTATTTCCGGTGGTTTCGTTGTCGAGCACAACCGGGCGATGCCCACGGGCCACCAGCAAATCGACGACGTGGCTACCGATGAACCCAGCCCCACCGGTCACAAGCACACGCATGGCTATTCGGCCTCGGCGTCGGTTTGTGTCAGCGGGTGGAACACGCCATCATCGGTGCGGTGGGTATCGTGCCGAACCAACAGCCACTCGAACCAAACCGTGAGCAGGGTATAGAGGTACCGACTGCCTTGCTCCTTCAGCTTGAGTGCGCTCGCACCGATCTCACGGTTGCGCCAGTTTATCGAGATGACCTTGTAAGAATACCCACGCACAATTGCCTTGAGTGGGATCTCGATTGTGAGGTTGAAGTGCGGCGACACGAACGGGCGACACCCTTCGATGACATTTGCGCGGTAGCCTTTGAACGCGTTGGTCGTGTCGTTGTAGCGCAAGTTGAACATCATCTTGATGACGAAGTTCGAAATACGGTTGATGACCAGCTTGAACACGGGGTAGCCCTGCACTTTGCTGCCCCTGATGAACCGCGACCCGAACGCGCAGTCGGCTTCATCGCGCAAAATGTAGTAGTAGCGCACCACGTCGTCGGGAGAGTCGGACGCATCGGCCATGTAGACGACGACCGCGTCGCCGTCGAAGTGATCTAACCCATAGGCGACTGCCCGCCCAAAACCGTTGCGTCCGTCGTTGCGCACAGTGCGGATGCGCGCTTCTTCCTCATGAATGCGGTTTACGATAGCCCCGGTGTCGTCGGAGCTACCATCGTCCACCACAATAATTTCGAAGTTGCGGATGTTGGCGGCGTCGAGGTGAGCGGCGAGGTTGGTCACTGTGCGCTCGATGTTACCTTCCTCATTGCGCGCCGGGATAACGATCGAAAGCCTCACCTTACGCGCTCGTCTTTTCCAGGCGTTGCTGCCATCCTTCGAGGATTTCCTCGAAGATGTTGTCCAGCGATTTGGTGATCTCGAAGCCCGGAAGTTCGTGCTTGATGCGCGTGAGGTCGCTGATGTAGCAGATGTGGTCTCCTGCGCGATTATTATCGCTGTAGGCGTACTCCATGGGCTTACCCGTCATGCCTTCGACGCGCGCAAAAGCCTCTTTGATGGAAATCGAATTCTCGCGACCGCCGCCCAAGTTGAACACCGCCCCCTGCTGTGGGTTCGCGTAAAACAACTCGATGGCCCGCGCCACATCATAGCTGTGGATGTTGTCTCTCACCTGCTTGCCCTTGTACCCATAGATGGTGTACGGCCGCTCTTCGACGTTACAGCGAATGAGATAGCTCAGAAATCCGTGAAGTTCTACCCCGGCGTGGTTGGGGCCGGTAAGGCAACCCCCGCGCAGGCAAGCTGTTTTCAGGCCAAAATAGCGCCCGTACTCCTGCACCATGATGTCGGCTGCGGTTTTCGATGCACCGAAAATCGAGTGCATCGCATGGTCGATGGGCATGTCTTCGTCGATACCGTTGGCGTAGTTCGGGTCCGCGTAGTCCCAGCGCGTTTCAGTCTCTACCAGTTCGATTTCGTTAGGGCGGTCGCCGTACACCTTGTTGGTGGACATATGCACGAAAACAGCTTCGGGTGCGTGCTCGCGCGTGGCCTGGAGTAGGTTCATCGTACCGACTGCGTTAACGTCGAAGTCATCGAACGGACGTTTGGCTGCGAGATCGTGGCTGGGTTGCGCCGCCGCATGAACGATCATATCTGGCTTGGTATGATCGATAAATTCCAGAATACCGCCCCGGTCGCGAATGTCGAGTTCGTTGTGTTCGAAGTGCTCGTAGGCGGTTTCCAGGCGATGTTGGTTCCAGCGGGTATCGCCGCTTTCACCGAAGAAGTCGCGCCGCATGTTGTTGTCCAGGCCAAAAACGCGCCAGCCGCGATCGGCAAAATACGCGACAACTTCTGAACCGATGAGGCCGTTCGAGCCGGTTACGATGAGCTTTCTCAAGACGTTGTACCTTCAACTAAAAATCGACACCGATCTTAAAATCAATAGCGTAAAAAATCAAACCGGCTCGACCGTATCGCGCGCGCACCGGAAGCCGACAAACCAATCGCGCTCACCCGGTGCCTGGAAGAAGCGTGCTGTGCCACCCGCCCCGAAATCGACATAGTTGTGCACCCCACCCCTGAACACGCGCGGACGCTCGGTATCGGCGGCGTCCTCGCGGCCATCAGCAGCATCGAAGGGGTATGGCATGTAAATGCTGCTGACCCACTCCCAAACGTTACCGCTCATGTCGTGCGCGCCAACCCAACTCGCGCCAGCAGGCCTACTCCCAACGGATGCGGTTTGGTCGTTTCTGTTGCGATCGAACACGAGATTATCCTCAACCAACGTATCGCCCCATGGGTACATGAGACCGTCTGGCCCACGTGAGGCATACTCCCACTCAGCTTCAGTCGGGAGGCGAGCACCGCGCGCTGCACAGTGGTCCCTCGCCTCGAACCATGTCAGGTTCTCTCGTGGGCGGTCATCGCCATCGAATGCCCCCTGGCTTCCGTACTGTTCGTTGGTGACCTCGTAGCGATCGATCCAGTACGGCGCATCAAAGCAAATTTCGTGGACCGGGGTTTCGTTGCGCCTGCCGAGTTCGCTGCCCATCATCATGCAACCGGGCGGCACCTGTACCATCTCCACGCTATCGACCGTTTGTACGATGGGTTGCCAATCGGCATTTGCAGCCACAGGGTCGATGATCTCGGGGGTTAGCTCCGCTGTCGAGCAGGCAGCGCCCACGACCAACAGGAGCAGGAGAAGGTATCGCATTAGCTGTCTCTCCCAACGAGTAATTCGGTAGACGTCAGAACATCATAGAGGGCATCTGCTGCTAGCCGATTCGCGGCAACACTTGGATGGGCATCGAAGCGATTTACGGTCATCCGCGCGATGCTCTGCCCTTCGAGCAAACTAGACATGTCGACGACGGGCACACCACGCGCCTCGAAGAAGGTCGTCAACTGTTCGATTGCTGGCTGAGACAGGTCGACGGCACCGATGTGCGGCCACAACAGTACCACCATCTCGATGTCCTTCGAGCGGCTCCACGTGACGAACTCACCCAGAACTTCGGCGTGAGGTTCCCAGAGTTTGGGTGTTGTGTGCGCTTCGACGAGGTCCAGCGCATGATTACCGGTTCGCTCCGGCGACGTAAACTGCAACAAGTTGTAGTACAGATAATTCGGCACGAAGAAGTTAAGAACAACCCATGACATGGTTTTATTCGATGGAAACTCGAAGTTGGAGTCCGGGTTGATCTCCGGGTCGGTCATCAGGTAGTCGATGTCGTTGAGGTAGTACGAGTAAATCACGACATTGGGCTTGTACGGATAGTTTTCGACGTACGACCGCATGACATTACTGTCGATACCGCTTTGCGCCACAAGGTTCACATCGTAGCCGGGGCCGAGTCGCTGCTCCAACAACTGTGGGAAGGTGCGATCGATGTTGTTGATGCCGTGCCCCACAGCGAAAGAGTCGCCGACAACCGCGATGCGGGTTTGTGCATCCGGGTTGGGGTCGTAGTCGCGGAAATCGAGCGAGTTCGCCTGCCGTTGGTAGAAGTTCTGGTACCAGTGGTAATTCATCGCCGTGAAGCCGTAGCCGTCCGTCGTGATGTAGAACAGACGCATGTACGTCTCGAAGCCGATGAAAAGCGCCAGAATCGTCGTGAGTGTCACAAGCACGCCCGCAAATGGACTGCGCCCGAGGCGATCACGCATCCCCTCTGCCGCATTCAGGTCATAGAAGGCAATGTAACAAAAGCCCCACACGATGAGCAACAGGTAACTGTACTCGATTGCGGTGAGTGCGCGCCCGTACGTCGGTTGGAAGCGCGCCGTCCACCAGCCGAGCGTGCAGCCGATGTATATCAGCAGGGCGAACCAATAAAGTGCGGGCGAGCGGCGCAACACCCTTAACGGCGTACCCAGCCAACGTTGCACAGGCGTTGGCAGGGCGATGAGCGCACTCGCACTCATCGCTGCCAGAATCAACGGGAGCAGGATAATGTGGTTTTGTGGAATCGGGTAGGCCAGCGCGGCGGCAACCCCAGCAGCGACAACCAACAGCCATTGAAAACGCATGTGTACTCGCACTCGCTCACCTTTCAAGCGCTGCGCATTATAAAGCACCTGCGCAATTGTGAACACCGTCACACTATGATACGATGCCGCCCAACTATGTCCGTGATTACCAAAGGGAAATGATGTTCCGCAAACTGTTTGCGACCCTCGCAGTATGTACTTTTTTCGCGAGCGTGCAAGCCCAGGCGACAAACCCGGCTCCATCGCCTGCAGGATACGAATGGCGGGAAATCGCCACTGGCTTCGATAGCCCGGTCGGTGTGATCGACCTCGGCGGTGGTACGATGCTCGTGATGGAGCAAACCGGGTTCATTCTTGTGGTCGAAGACGGCGAGATTCGCCCGGCACCCTTCATGGACCTCTCCGCGCAGATACCGGCCTCGGTGTTTATGGGTGGCTACAGCGAACAGGGCTTACTCGGCCTGGCATTACACCCCAACTTCGATGAAAACGGGACGTTCTTCGTCAGCTATACCGACCCGAACGGTATTTCCGTCGTCGAGCGTTACCAAACATACGAGGACCGACCACTGACCGCAGACCCATCTACTGTGGAGCGACTGCTACAGGTGGGCCAACCCTTCGAGAACCACAACGGGGGGCACATCGTTTTCGGCCCCGATGGTTACCTGTACATCGGACTGGGTGATGGTGGCTCCAACGGTGACCCGCAAGGCAACGGCCAGAACACCTTTACCCTGCTCGGCAAAATTTTGCGCATCGATGTCGATGAACTGCCGTATACCATCCCCGATGACAATCCGTTCGTCGGCCAGGAGGGCTTCGCACCGGAGATTTGGGCCTATGGCCTACGCAATCCGTGGCGTTTCACATTCGACCGGGAAACGGGCGATATGTACGTTGGGGATGTGGGCGAACACACCTGGGAAGAAGTGAACTTCCAACCAGCCGATAGCCCCGGCGGCATCAACTACGGCTGGAATGTCTTCGAATCGACGCACCCCTACGAAGCCGACGAAGCCGACGACACGGGTATCACCCTACCGTTCGCCGAATACAGCCACGAGATTGGGTGCTCGGTGACAGGTGGATACGTCTACCGGGGCGAGATGTTGCCGGAGATGCGTGGCGTGTACCTTTTCGGCGATTACTGCTTTGGCCGCGTGTGGACATCGTTTTACGATGAAGCCACAGATGCGTGGCAAACCGACCTATGGATGGAAACCGGCCTGGTGATTAGCTCGTTTGCCGAGACGGTGGCGGGTGAGTTACTCGCCGTGGACTACAAGGGCAGTATTCTACAACTTGTACCCGCGACGTAAACATAAAAGCTCCCCGGCGGTTCGGGGAGCTTACGCTGATTTTCATTTTCAGGAGCGGGTTACGGTAACCTCGGCCCTATTCGTGCATACAGCCGAGTTGCCACACATTTCCATCACGCGCAAGCAATGCATCGGCGGCGGTTGGCCCCCAACTACCCACCTTGTACGATTGCATCTGCGACCCGCGGCCATCTTCCCAGGTTTTGATGATCGGATCGACGAGGCTCCACGCGGTCTCGATTTCATCACTGCGGATAAACAGCGACGCGTCACCTTGTAGCGCATCGAGCAACAGGCGCTCATACGCCTCGGGGATGGCGTTGTCGCCGAAGTGATCGTCGTAATGGAATTCCATATCGGTTGTGCGGCTGGCACGTGCGTTGCCCGGCACTTTGGTGTCGAACTTGAAGTGAATCCCCTCATCGGGTTGAATACACAAAGACAGCAGGTTCGGTTCGGTGTGGAGTAGCGCATCCTGGAACATCGCACGTGGAGGGCGCTTAAATTGCATCGTCACCTCGCTGACTTTAGTTTCCAACGCTTTACCTGTACGCAGGTAAAACGGCACCCCCTGCCAGCGCCAGTTATCGATGTAAAGCTTCATGGCGGCGTAGGTTGGCGTTTCGCTGTTGGCCACCACCCCATCGGTTTCCAGGTAGCCTTTGTACTGACCCCGAACGGCATCTTGAAAGTCGATTTGCCGAATACTGCGCAATACCTTCACCTTTTCGTTGCGCAGTTCCTCGGCATTGAAGGCGTGAGGCGGTTCCATCGCGACGAGGGTGACCAACTGTAGCAGGTGGTTTTGGATCATGTCGCGAACCACCCCGGCTTTGTCGTAGTAGGCTGCACGGTGCCCCACATCGACCGTTTCGGCGACGGTGATTTGCACGTTGTCGATGTGATCGCGGTTCCACACGCTTTCGAACACATGGTTGGCAAAGCGGAAGAACAGCACGTTCTGCGCGGTTTCTTTACCAAGGTAATGGTCGATGCGATAGATTTGCCGCTCGGCGAATACATCTTGTAGTTGATCGTTGAGTGCACATGCCGTTTCGAGATCGCGGCCAAACGGCTTTTCGACGATGATGTTGCGCAAGCCGTTTGCTTCCTCGGCCATACCCGCTGCACCCAGATTGGCCGCAGTTACGGGATAAAAGGTCGGGGAAATGGCAAAGTAGTACAAACGGTCCGACGGGCCATCTTCGATTTCCTGCAACCGCTGTTCCAGTGTGCGGAATGTATCGACCTCCGTCAGATTGCCCTGTACGTAGCTGATGTTCGGTGCAAAGGTCGCCCAATCTTCATCGGCGTACGTCTTCGGGCTGAACTCCTGCACACCACCTTGCAACCGCTCGCGGAGCGTGTCGTCGGTGTAATCCTCGATAGAAAAGCCAACAATGTGCGTGGTCTCTGGCAGCACACCCTTGCAACGCAGGTTGTACAACGCCGGGACCAGCTTGCGACGCGTGAGGTCGCCCGTGGCCCCGAAAATAACGATCGTGGATTGGCTCATGCTAGGCTTTCTTCTTCACCGCGTGGCCGCCGAACTGGTTACGGATGACGCTGAGCATCCGGTCGGTGTAGTCGTATTCCTCGCGGCTGCGGATGCGCCGCTGCAACGACAGCGTAATCACCGGCGCACTTACGTTGAGGTCGATAGCCTCGAATACGGTCCAGCGCCCCTCGCCACTATCGGGCACATAGGGTTCGATGTCTGCGAGGTGTTCATCTACCTCAAGCGCATCGCGGGTGAGATCGAGCAGCCAACTGCGAACCACGCTACCATGCTGCCAGATGCGCGCGATATCGCTGAGATCGAGGTTGAACTCCTTCTTCTCCTTCATGATGGCGAAACCCTCGGCGTAGGCCTGCATAAGGCCATACTCGATACCATTGTGGACCATCTTCACGAAGTGGCCCGCACCGCTTGGTCCGACGCGCCCCCAGCCAAGGTCAGCAGCAGGTGCCAGTGTTTCGAGGATGGGGTTCAGGCGGGTTACGGCATCTTCGTCGCCGCCGACCATCATGCTGTAGCCCTCCTTGAGGCCCCACACACCGCCGCTCGTGCCCACATCGACATAGTGCAGGCCTTTTTGCTTCAGTTCCTCACCACGGCGCATAGTGTCCTTGTAATTACTGTTCCCGCCGTCGATGATCGTATCCCCCTCGCTCATCAAGTCCGCGAGCGTGTTGACGGTATCCTCAGTTGGCCCACCAGCAGGGACCATCACCCAAACCGCGCGCGGCGCATCGAGCTTGCTCACGAGGTCTTCGAGGTCCTTTGCGCCAGTTGCACCTTCTTGCTCCGCCGCACGAATCGCCTCTTCGCTAAGGTCGGTAACGACGAGGTCGTGCCCGCCCTGTAGCAAACGTTTCGTCATATTCGCGCCCATTTTGCCCAGGCCAACCATTCCCAGTTGCATCGTGTGTGTTCCCTTTCGTTAGACTCTGTCTGTGTAATGGCGAACCGCGTCGAGCAAGTTCGCAGGGTCGTCGATTATCCACTTGTCATCTAACAGACCGCTCTTGTGCAGTCCGTCTTTCGTAAACGGGGTCGCAACCGCGATGACGTTCATCCCGGCGGCTTTAGCAGCGGTTTCCCCGGTCACGCTATCCTCGATCACGAGGATGTGCTCCGGTTCTACACCGATGGCGTTCGCCACCAGCAAATAAATTTCTGGGTCTGGCTTACCATGTTCAACATCGTCTCGCGTCGCGACAAAATCGAACTGGTCTTCCATTTCCAGGATGGACAACACCCGCTGTACCTGCTCGCAGTGCGACATCGTCGCAAGGGCGGTGGCGCAGTTGTTTTGCCGTGCGGTGTAAAGCAAATCCATATTGTGTGCCCACTGGTTGTTGCGCAACACATCGGGGTCGGCGAGCATTTCTTCGTAGTAGCGCAAGCGAATTTGGATAAACGCCTGCCACTGGCTGCTCGTCTTGATGTTCGTCATGCACGCTTTCAACCGCTCGTCAAGGTCGAACTTCTCGATGAGGGCCTCCGCGACTTCTTGTCGCGAAAGCCCCACTACCTCTTTGAAGAAGTTGATGACCTCGGCATCGGTTACGGTATATGGGCACAATTCGGTGACGGCGCGGGCGTAACTGATCGCCTTCAGCCGCTCTGTCTTTACAAGTGTGCCATCGAGGTCAAAAACCATCGCGAGGATCATGTAGCTAGCTCTCCATCAGTTTCTTTACATCGGTCGAAACATCGGCCCCCACACGGAAGCGGATCACCTGACGGTTCACGTCCAGCAACGCCTGACGGTCACCAAGGGCCTGTGCTTCCTTCAGGGTACCGAAGGTCATCGTGCTTTCGGGTGCCCCAGCCTCGTCTGGGATGTCGACATCCTGCGGCATGTCCGCAGTGAATTGAATGAACATGCCACTGCCACCGTCGCCCTTGTGCAACTGGCCGGTGGAGTGCAGGAAGCGCGGACCAAAGCCTAACGTCGTCGCGAACTTATACTTGTCGCGCAGGGCAAGGCGAAGTTCTTGCAGAGCGGCCTCTGTTTCGGCGGTGTAGTGGACGAACGCTTGCAGCGAGATGTACGCGCCCTTATCCGCTTGGTCGAGGAAGGCTGTCAGCGCAGCAGCGGGCGAATCTGCCGAAACATCGCCATAAACGGCAATGCCGTCCGCTTCCATCGTAGGTTCGAGTTCGGGCAGCTTGCCCTTTTCCTCGTATTCCTTGATCATCGCGCGGGCGAGGTTCTTAGCCGCTTCGACGTTCGGCTGATCGAACGGCTGAATGCCGATGCGATACCCTGCAACAGCGGTCGCCATCTCCCACAGGAAGAACTGCCCGCCCATATCGTAAACGTCGTCGAGGTGCAGCGTTACCAGCGGATGCCCCGCATCGACGAGCGCTTGCATTTGCGCGTCATAGGTGTCATCGTCCTTCAGGCGCAGGTAGGCAAACAGGCGATCGTCGCCGTAAACTTCGGGCGCACCGACGGCTTCACCCACTACCGGCAATATACCTTTCCCGTCTTTACCGGTGCTTTCCGCGATAAGCTGTTCCACCCAGTCGCCGAAGCTCGCAATTGCCGGGGATGTGATGAGCGTGATCTTGTCGCGGCCTGCCTTCGCGAGTTCGCCCATCACCGCGCCGAGGCGACCCCCGTTGTTGTCACCTGCGCTGGGACAGTTGTTTTCATCGCAGTTGACGGCCATCTTGACCGCACGGTCGAGCAGTGTTTCGAGGTCCACGCCGACGAGCGCCGCCGGAACCAATCCGAAGTAGCTCAGCGCGCTGTAGCGCCCGCCGATGTTCGGGTCGTTGAGGAATGTCGCGCGGAAGCCGTAGCGGTCTGCGATATCGACGAGCTTACTGCCAGGGTCTGTGATTGCGACAAAGTGCCCCCCGACTGCATCGTCGCCGACGATTTTGGCCGTCTCGTTGTAGAAGTACTTAAACGCAGATAGCGTCTCGGCTGTACCGCCAGATTTCGTCGCAACGATGAAAAGCGTCTTGCTGAGGTCCAACCGATTGTGGTGTTCGAGCACCTGTCCAGGGTCGGTGCTGTCGAGGACTGCGAGTGCCATACCATCGACGCTATCGCCGAAGGTGATGCTGAAAACCTCCGGTGCGAGGCTGCTGCCGCCCATGCCCAGCAGCAGCACATGCGTCATACCGTCCTGCTGTACACGATTCGCAAGCGTCATCATGCGCGTGACGCTGCCCTCCATCACCTCAGCGATGTGCAGCCAGCCCAACCGATTCGTGATTTCTTGCGGGCTATCACTCCACACGGTGTGATCGTGTTGCCAGATGCGGTGCATGATGCCTTCATCGCGAATCTCTGCGGTCGCCTTGTCGACCATGCCCTGGTATTCGCCAAGCTGCATCTCAAGTTGATCCCAGCCTTCGAGGAGCTTGTCGCGCTTTTCCTCGATGCTGGCCATCAGTTTTTCGAAGGCTTGCTCGAACTTTGCGACGCCATCGTCCTGCAATTCCTGGGTAATCTGCCCCAGGTCGATGCCCAACTCCGCCAACTCATTGAGTTGTGTGCGTGCTTCGGCCACGCCTTCGGTAAGGGTCGTCGCCACAGCGCCGTGGTCGAGGAAGGCCGTCATGGTCGCGGGCGGCACAGTGTTTACGGTGTGCGGCCCAATAAGTTGATCAACGTAAAGCGTATCGGGCAAGGTTGGGTTCTTGGTGCTGGTGCTGGCCCACAGTGGACGTTGCACATTCGCCCCGGCCTCGGCGAGTTTTTCCCAGCGGGCGTCACCGAAAAGCAGAGCAAATCGCTCGTACGCGATTTTCGCATTCGCGATAGCGATCTTACCGATGAGTTCACTGTGCCCCTTGGCGTCCAGCGCGTCATCGGCCTTGCCATCGACACGGCTGATGAAGAATGATGCCACCGACGCGCCACTGCTCAGGTCTGCACCGGCTGCGCTGCGTTTTTCTAGCCCCGCAATGTACGCATTGGCGACGGCCTCATATTGCTCTACCGAAAAAATCAACGTCACATTGACATTGATACCCTCAGCGATGAGTGTTTCGATAGCGGGAACACCTGCGGGGGTCGCAGGCACCTTAATCATGATGTTCTCGCGGGCAAGCGCGGACCATAAACGCCGTGCCTCCTCGACCGTGCCGTCGGTGTTGTTGGCAAGCGTAGGGCTTACCTCCAGGCTCACATAGCCGTCGAGACCGTTGCTCTCATCGTACACCGGGCGCATGAGGTCTGCGGCGCGCTGAATATCGTCTATCGCCAGGGCTTCGTAGATTTCGATAAGCGTCTTACCGGCGTCCACCAGCGGCTTGAGGTCCGCATCGTAATCCGTGCTACCGGCTATGGCTTTCTCGAAGATGGCCGGGTTACTGGTCACCCCGCGCACACCGCTGTCGATCATACGTTGGAGGCCACCGTCTGTGATGAACGACCGGCGGATGTAATCCACCCAGATCGATTGTTGTTCGTTCAATAAATCGTGAATTTTCGTCATGATCTCCCTCATTTGCTGCGAAAAATGGTCCGATACCCTGATGCTACCCAGAAATAGCACGCCTCGCCGCACATCCGCATCCGTCATGTGGACAAATGCACCCCATGACAAGGAAAGAGGGGTAAATGGCGTAGGTGTTCACGTTGCGATATCGTCGTTTCGGTTGCCAGCCGACGCTATATTCTACTGTTGCGCCAGCCCTAGACGTCGCTTACACAGGGCACACGATACGTCCTATGAGACCACGTTTAAAGCGGGGCGACTGTAAGGTGGAATGCACTGGCACTAAATTACATCCACTGCTCATCGACGATGCACGCGAGACCTTCGGGGTCGAGGAGTTCGATGCGCATACGACCAAGGTCCAGCAAGTTCTGCTTTTTGAAGGCGTTCAATGTCTGGGTAATGGTTTCGCGATGAGACCCCAACATATCCGCGAGGAGTTGGTGCGTAAATCCTGTGAGCACACCGCTGTGCCCGTGTTCGGCATTGAGTTGAAGCAGCAACCGCGCCAGGCGCACCGTCATGGGTTGGAAGGCGCTCTCTTCGATGCGGCGCTCCAAACCGGTTACGCGTTGCACGAGCGATTGCATCATGCTCATCACAACCGAGGGATCGCGAGCAATCATACATTCCATATCGTAGCGAGTAATTTTCTCCACTTCGCATGTGCTCATCGCTTCTGCGAAGACACTATGCGTTTGCTCCCCGAGCATGGCAACCTGGCCGAATATTTCTCCTGGCCCTAGCACCGAGAACACAAACTTACGCCCCTCGGCAGAGAGGCTGTACAAGCACACACGCCCCTTCCGAACGATGTATAGCACGTAGCTGTTCTCACCAGGGGAGAAGAACTTCGCCCCTGCTCGGTAGGTGTAAGCACGGCGGCGTTTGTTATGATCGCGAAGCGCTAGCTCGCTGACCTGTGGCAGTGCATTTGGGGTTTCGTATACCGGGTTTAACATAGTCTTACCTCAACAACCTTTGGCTCAGCCATGCAAGCACTTAGGACCTGTGCTGAGTCTTTCGGACATTTTTCCCTAACCCGTCATGAATGTAGCTTTAGGGTGTCCCAAACAGCGTCCTGAGCGTTGTCCTTTATGCATCAGGGAGGTGTCCCAAAGGGTGTCCTGGGTGTTGTCATCCAATCAAAGAATTCCTCCGAGGTGGAGGGATTTCTGACCATGTGGCCAATGGGTGAGTGCCGATTAGCCTACTCGGCGGTGATTGTCACGCGGACAACACCCGCCGGGTGCGGGGCGCACCCCTCATCGACGATGTCGACGAGGTAAACTCATGGGCAGCGCAGGCCGTGCGCAGCCAGGAAAAGTGTTCATGCGACAAGAATAAACGCACCGACCTGCCTCGTGTTTACTCTCGAATTTGGTTTGAGCATTCGGGCACAATATAGACCGGTACTGGAAATCGCCTTGTGAGCAACATTACACTAGCCTGAGGCATTCATACGCTTTTCACATTTCGCCCATTACTCTTCGAGTTGTTTCTGCAAAGTCTGGAGATTCTGGGTTAGCTGCGCCAGCACATCATCGGTCGCGATGTTGGGTTCCGCCTCGGCCAGGCGATACGCCCGCTCGAAGTACTCCCACGCTACCTGCGAAGCAAACATATCCATAGCCTCTCGTCCGGCTTGCATGGCGTATTCGAAGGTTTCTTTGGTGAGGCCGGCATTGTTGGCGTGGTAGGCCAGTTCAACAGCCGAAGCGTCCGTCACCTGGAGGATATTCAACGCACGCCGGTGGAAAATCGCACGCCGTGCGAGGCTCATTTCCTGATAAATCAGCAGGCGGATTTTGTCGTGTGTGAAGACATAAACAGGGTCGCGTAGGCGATCGGACGATACCTCCTGAAGCATGAAACTGCTCAATGCTTCGTCGAGGGCACGCAGGCTTGTGGACTCTGCCAAGTCTGCGACACGGCACATCCGCTCGAACGTAATATTCTGCCCCAGCACCGCCGCGGCGGTGAGCAGTTCGAAGGCATCGGTGCTGAGCTTCGCCACACGCACCCCCAACACCTCCTTGATGCGCGACGGCACGAAACTCTGCATCTCCTCGATGATCTCATCGAGGCCGCGTGAACCTTGCAGACCTGCAAAATCCATGCCCCACTTGCCATCATCGTCACGCTGCCACTTGAGTAAGTCGCGGTCGAGGAGGGCTTGCAAAATTTCGGTGATGTGCAGCGGAAAACCGTCCGTCTCCGCGTGCAGCCATCTCGCCATGCGATCGATGAGTTCGGTGTCTTGCACCTCACCCTGCCACAACGCCTCCACCAAGCGCATCACATCGTCTTCGGTTAGGCGGGCTAGCGTCAGACGTGTGATGAGCATCGTCCGTTCGAGGTCCATAAGCCACCGCGATACGTCTGGCGTCGCGTTGGAAAGCTCCTCGGTACGCAGCGCGCCGATGAACATCAGGGGAATCTGGTGGCCTTGCAAAAATTGAAGGATGTACCGCAACATTTCTAGCGACGCAGCATCCGCCCACTGCAAATCGTCGATTGCCAAAACGATGCTCTTGGTGTTTGTGGACTTCCAAATCGCCATCATGGCGCGGGCGACAGCCTCGTACAGGATATGCGGCGAGGCACTCACGTCATCGGCATCCTTCGGTAAATGGGGGAAGATGCGATGCAGCGCACCAAGCCATACGCTATCCAGTTTTAGGACTGGCGAGTCCTCGCCATCGACAAAGGGACGCAGGGCCTGTACAACCGGTAAATATGGCAAATGACCGCCGGATTCGGCACAGTGACCCTGGTAAATGAGGGATTGCTGGGTTTCGGCCCATTTGAGGAACTCGCGCAGTAAACGGGTTTTGCCAACGCCCGACTCTCCGATTAACATCAGCGCTTGCGCTGTGCCCACCTCAGCACCGTAGAAGGTTTTCATCATCTGCCCGTACACTTCCGAGCGGCCAACCATCTTTACGCGGGTGGCAATGGATTGCGGCGTTGGCACGAGGTCATCGGACATGGCCTGCTGCTGTTCGCGCCACGCCTGCGCAATTTTACGCGCGAGGTCAGCCGTCCGCTCGCTGATGCGCGTGGAGGAGCGCTTTATGCTCTGCTGAACGTCCGTGTCGTTATCAGTTTCCTGCGATGACTTCGCCTCGGCAATCGCGCGGAGTTTGCCGTCCATTATCGCCTGATACAGCCGAGTTGTCTCGGGTTGGGGATCCAGGCCAAAGGCATCTTGCAGCGTGCGGGTGAGGGTTTCGTATTGGCGCATTGCACTGATGCGCTCGCCCTGCCGCGCATAGGCTTCCATCAGGGCAGCATGCACATCTTCTTGCAGGTTATCCAGGCGCAATGCGCGTTGGCACACCTCGACGATTGTGCGCCAGTTGCCCTGCTTGCGGTGCATGGTGATGAGCGACTTAAGATAACCAAAAAAGCTCTGCCCCAACCGCTCCCGCTCGATGGTAATCCACACGTCGAGGTCGGCGGCATCGTGCATGGACATCGACCCAAGAAACGGCCCGGTGTACAACGCCAGCAAATCCTGGTGCAACGTCTCTGGCGAGGCGGTAGCCTCGGGCCTTTGTGCCGTGAGAGACTCAAAGGCACGCACGTCGCACCAAATTTCGGGCGCAAGTGTGAGATGTTCGCCATCGACGGAGAACACCTCGCCCTCACAAACCTTACGCGCCATCCACAACGTATTTCGGAGGTTCTTCGCTGCCGCCTCGCCTGCGCTATCTGGCCACAGTAGTGCCATCAGATGCTCGCGCCGCTGTGGTGTTTGCGTCACCCCGAGGTAGGCGAGTAATGCCAATGCCTTCGCCGAGTTCAGTGGAAGCGTTTCGTTACCTCGCACAACAGACGGCACCCCTAACAAATACAACCGAACATCGGATGCGATTGTCGATGTTGCCATATGCCCAAAATAGCCTTTAGCTCGTTCTGTCCCAAGATGTGGCTAGGCCTGAAGCTACGTAAAATTCATTACACAGGTCTTACACACCAACCTGTATCATACCATGTATTTGAGCGTACGTAATAAAATAAAATGGGGCAACACATGCGCGTTGCCCTATTGACCGAATCGGATGCTGCGAAGCTACTTCACGGTGAACAGTGCGCCATCGCTACGCCCGAACACCTCGGGGAAGTAGAATGCGTAGCCGTGTGCGGGCATCGCCTGGAAGTCACCCGGCGTCGTGGCTTGCGCCTGATAGCTGTAGACGTATGTACCCGGCGGCAGTTGGTCGGCGTACAAGTTCACCGACTCGTCGCGGATTTCGGTGTGATCCCAAATCCACCACCACCAGTAGTAGTACGCATCGCGCTGGCGCTGCAACTGCGGCCCTGCGACATTCGGCGTGGTTGTGAGCAAGCTCGTGTCGAGCGCTTCGAGGCCAGCCGGGAGCGGGTCCTCCAGCACGAAGTAATACAGCGTTTCTGGCACCGTCAGTGTGAGTCGCACCGTAACGATGTCACCCATGTCGATTTCGGTGACGGGTTCATCGTTGAGCAGGTACTCCCGCGAGACGCTCAAACCCCGGTCGATGGCGTCGACTTCGCTGGCATCGACACGCAGTTGCAAGTGCGCTGTGTAGTAAAGCGCGCCTTCACCACCACCACGGACAACCGTCAGACGGTTGATTTCGTCCAGCAGCAGATCGCCCACAGCCACAACAAGATTGGAGCCTTCGCGAACGGTATCTGGCAAAACAGTGCGGGATATCTGCTCAGTTCCATTGAGCGCAACCGAGAAGTCGTAGTTGCCGTCGAGTTCGTTCGTCGCCACCATCCAATCGGAGAGGGCGAGGATCGACCATGCGGTATCCTGCGTCGACGCCCAGTGTGTACCCTCACGCGCGACCATCAGCCAGCGAACGGCATTTGGCAGTAACTCGCTATCGGGTTGCGCTTCGATTAGCGCGGCCAACACCAAAGCCGTCGAGCGAACATCACTGCCCCAGTTCCACCAGTCGCGGTAGGGTTCTTCCCAGTGCGCGCCCGTCGCCGAGAGCCGTGCACCACTGATGATGTCGCTGGTCAGCGAATCCACCTGGTTGCCGACGGACTGACCACGATTGCCCAGCGCGTTGTAACTCATGAGCAGGTACGCGAGGGCGTCGTAGTTCATTTCCAGGCGAACGCGCAGCAACGTATCGAGTTCACCTAATGATGGGTCGTAGCGACCGTCGTCGGCGCGGCTAAGCACATAGAAGATGAACGCCTGCCGGTTCAGCATGTAGGGTTCGGTGTTCTCAGTCGGGTTGAGCAACTGCGACCGCACAAACGACGCGCCACGGTCGAGTATCGCGCGGTCGACATCGAAACCAGCCTGCTGCGCCTCGATGAGGCCGAACACGGCGTAGGTACTCACCACCGGGTTGCTCTCCATGCCGATAAACCAACCCCAACCGCCGTCCGGGTTCTGCGAGCGCAGCAGACGATCCAGGCCGAAGTTCACCTCGCGTTGCAGCTTCGCTTCGAGCACCGGGTCATTCACACCAAGGTCGGTGAGGGCATTGTAGGTGATGATGTTCGGCAGGAAGCGGCTCACCGTCTGCTCGATGCACTGATGCTCGAAGTTTTCGAGGTAGTCCAGCGCATCGATGGTGGTCACGGCCAGCGATGGGTCGAGTTGCAGGGTGAGCGTGCCCTGGTCGGTATCGGCAATCGGCGGGATGCTGATGCCTTCGGTACGCGCACCTTCCACGCGGAGCACGCCACCGGTCCCGGTCGTATCCGGCGCGGTATAACGATACACGGGGATCGTGTCGTCGGGGCCGGTTGCCAATGGCGGGCGGCTCGCGTCCTGGTAGCCGTCTTCCCCCACGGCGATGAACGTCAAATCGACGAACTCGACATCGGGAATACGCACACGCCACTCGAAGCGCGCACGCCCATTACCCTCGATCACACCGGTTTGCGCCACGGCCACGCCACCGAGCAATTCGAAGCCCTCACCGCGCATCGTCACGCTGACCTCCTGCGCGTCGTCGAGGTTGTTGTTGACCACCATCGCGAGCGTCACCTCGTCGCCAACCACAAAGAAGCGTGGCGTCGCCGGGCGCACGAGCAACGGTAGCGTGCTGCGGATGTCGAGATTCGCGTCACCCACCAGCGTATCGACCGTGAAGCCGCGCGCGGTCAAATCCCACACCGTGAGGTTATCCGGGAGTGTCACGGTGACCTGTACACGCCCGTTTGCATCGGTGACGACGTGGGCTTCCCACAGCGGCGTCTGCTGGAAGTTGGTGCGGATTTCTACACTATCGAAGGCAGCGCCATCGGCGGCGGCATCATCGGCAAAGGCAAGGGCCGATTGCGCCATCGGAGCCGCTGCCATGTCGGCCTCGGCGGCACCACCGAAGGCACCAAGTGCCCCTGTCGAGCGGAACGATTCCTCTGTGGCCTCAGCATCGACAATATCAGGGTCTTCCGCGCGGCGTTCCTGGCCGAAGATTTCGTCTAACCGCCCGTCGATGAGCGCACTGAGCATCGTTTCGGTACGTGTGAAGTTGCTCACACTACCGTAGAAGAACGTTTCAGGGTCCGTCGTATTAGGGTTAGCCAGCGTCAGAATCGCTTCGTCGACTAACGCCAGCCCAAACTCACCCTCGACCGGTGCACCGTCGGGGTCCGTCACGTCGATGTCCAACGTCACTGTATCGCCGGGTTGGGCGTTGCTCTGTGAGGGCGTCACCATCACGTTGAGGCGCTTACTCACCGGCTCGACATCGAGACGCAGCGTACCCTGCCGGAAGGCTGGCACACTGTTCTCCGCATCGATACCGTGGACGGCCATCACGCTGACGAACACCCCCGGCTCGTGCTGTTGTGTGATCGGCAGTTCGTACACCAGTGTAGACCCCTCGACGCGCACCACCTCGTAGGACTGAACGCCGTCGCGCTCGACGGAGACCAGCACCCAACTCACACCTTCCAGTGAAATCGGCACGAGGATTTGCGCGGTGTCGCCGGGGACGTAGCTATCGGCATCGGCGATGAGGTCGATGTTGTTGCTCGGCTGCCCCCAGAACACGCGTCCCGTCCCTGTCACCCACAGTTGTGTCGCGCTGGTGTGTGTGCGTTCGAGGTCATCGAAGGTGCTGGCACGCACGACGAAGATACCCGCATTCGGCGGGGTAAATTCTGCTGCGGCGCGGCCACTGTCATCGGTGGATACACGCACGCTCTCGACTTCGATTTCGCGCTGAACGTAGTTATAACGCCCAAACGAGCCTTCGATCTCCTCGCGTTCCCAGCGGCGCTCGATGAGCGTGAGCGTCACGGTTTTGCCGGGCACGATGTCGCTTTGCGGCGTTACGGTGATAACCTCCGCCGTGAAGGACTGGTTCTCGCGCCCAAAGTACTGATCGGTGCGCACACCAACGTATATGTCTGCCGGGTGCACCGTCACGCTGGCCTGCCCGGTAATGAACTGGCCGCTCTCATCGTTGAGTGTGCCGGCGATGGTCACCGTCTCCGGGCTGTTGCCCTGGATTTCCGTGTTGTCGAACTCGATGAGAAGTTGGCCGCTGCCGTCGGTTTGGCCCTCCT
>CAYSVE010000024.1:0-21247 GCA_964434365.1 uncultured Anaerolineaceae bacterium
ACTGAGTACAGGGTAGACGATGACACTTTCACGAAGATCATTTTTACAGCTTGGCGGGGCCGCCGCGACTGTCGGCACCATCACCGGCTCCGGCATCGCAGCGCACACATGGGCTGCGCCGAAATCCGCCAACGCAACCGCCGATGTGCCGCTCAACGTGCATCTGCTCAACCGCATTACCTGGGGGCCAACCCCCACCCACATCACCGAAATCGACGCGCTGGGTTACGAGGCCTACCTCGACCAGCAACTCAACCCAGAGGCCATCGACGACAGCGCCACCGACACCCGCTTGCGTCGCTTCAACGCCGTCCTCGACCTCTCGCTCACCGAACTATACGCCCTCGGCAACGCCGAAGGCCGCGCCTACGAGGCCCTCATCGGCGCGATGGTCATCCGCGCGATATACAGCCGCCGCCAACTCCTCGAGCGCGTCGTCGAATTCTGGTCCGACCACTTCAACGCGGCAGGTGAGGAAATCATCTTCGAGATGTTGTCCTACTACAACAACGACATCCGCCGCAACGCCCTCGGCAACTTCCGCTCACTCGTCCTCGCGACCGCCAAAGCCCCCGCCATGCTCGTTTACTTGGATAACTTCGTCAACATCGCCGAGCACCCCAACGAAAACTATGGCCGCGAACTGCTCGAACTTCACACCATGGGCGTCGATGGCGGCTACACCGAAGAGGACGTGGTGAACGTCGCGCGCGCCTTCACCGGCTGGACGGTCACAAACGGCGTCTCGCACTTCAACCCCGCCACCCACGACACCAACCCCAAGCGCATTTTGGGCCGCACCCTGCCCGCCGGGCGCGGCGTCGAAGATGGCCTGCACGTTATCGATCTGCTTGTCGAGCACCCCGCGACGGCCCAGTTCATCAGCCGGAAACTGTGTGTCCACTTCGTCAGCGATACGCCGCCGCAATCCCTCGTCGATAGCACTGCCGCCGTGTTCATGGCCAACAACGCCGAAATCAAGCCCGTGCTGCGCCACCTCTTCACCTCCGATGAATTCAAGGCCGCTGCCGGGCAAAAGCTCCGCCGCCCGCTCACGTTCTTCGTCGCCGCCGCCCGCGCGACAGGCACGTCGGTCGTGCAGTACGAAGCAGTCTACGAGATGCTAGCAACGCTCGGCCAGGTGCCCTACGCGTGGCTCCCACCGAACGGCTATCCGCCCGTCGCTGCCCCGTGGACGACCACCAACGGCCTGCTCGCCCGCTGGAACATCGCCATGCGCATGACCGAAGCCGCCCAGGGCGGCGAATTTACCGGGATGCGCGTCGCACTCCACGACCTTGTCGATAGCCCCACCACCGTCGACGACCTCGTGACGCAGGTCAGTAAGCGCGTGTTTGGGTATTCCTTACCCGCAGCCGCACGCCAAACCTTCATCGATTTTGCCTCGGACAATGCTGGCCCGGCAACGCCCGTTACGGCCCCGTTGCTCTCGCGCAAACTCGGCACCCTGTTCGCACTCATGCTCGCCTCGCCGCACTTCCAGTGGCACTAAACCAATACGGAGAAGAATCGACATGTGCAACCACACGAAACGCAAAGGCGCCCACTGCGCACGCTGCCCGCTCCATAGCATGGGCGCGCGCCGCAAGCTCGGCCCGCTCACACTCCCGGCCTTCTTAAGCCGCCGCAGCGAACCCGAAATCGTCGAACAAAGCACGGTTCCCACCGGCATCACCCGCCGCGACTTCCTCCGCAAAATGGGCACCGTCGGCGCGGTCGGCCTCAGCCTGTCCGTCCTCCCCAATTGGATGCCGCGCATGGCCTTCGCCCAAAACCCCGAGGACACCAATGGCGAAATGCTGCTCGTCGTCTTCCTGCGTGGTGGCATCGACGGCCTCGCCGCCGTCGCCCCGGTCTTCGAGGGCAGCACCTACTACGCCCACCGACCCACCCAGCACCTCAAGGAACCCGGCGCGGGCGAGGGTGCAGGCATCGACCTCGACGGCCAGTTCAGCCTGCACCCCTCCATGCTGCCCCTCAAGGACATCTACGACGCGGGCGACCTCGCCTTCATCCACGCCACCGGCCTCACCGACCCCACCCGCAGCCACTTCGACGCGATGATGCAAATGGAGTTCGGCACACCGGGCAACAAGGCCACCAGCGACGGCTGGCTCGCGCGTTACCTCAAGTCCACCGCCGACCGCAACGGCTCACCGTTCCGTGCCGTGGGGATGGGCCACCTGCTACCGACCTCGTTGATGGGTGGTGTGAGCGCCCTCGCGCTCCAATCCATCGCCGAGTTCCACATGGAAGGCCGTGCGGACGAACTCCAGCGGATGCAAAACGCCCTCGCGGAGCTATACACCATCCAGGCCCCCAGCGACGACCTCGACCAGCAGGCCCGCCTCGCATTCGACACCTTCGACCAGATGACCACCATGCAAACCGCGTCCTACATCCCGGCCAGCGGTGCGCAATACCCCGAGTCCGAGTTCGGCATGGGCTTGCAGCAAATCGCGCAAATCGCCAAAGCCGATGTCGGCCTCGAAGTCGCCGCAATCGATGTCGGCGGTTGGGATACCCACGAGCAGCAGGGCACCTTCGACGGCACCTTCGACTACCTGCTGCGCGACCTCGCCGGTGGCCTCAGCGCCTTCTATGCCGATATGGGGTCGCGGATGCGCAACGTCACCGTCGTCACGATGAGCGAGTTCGGGCGCACCGTCGACGAAAACGGCAGCGCAGGTACCGACCACGGCCACGGCAACTTCATGATGCTCATGGGCGGCGGCGTCAACGGCGGCCAGGTCTTCACAAATTGGCCCACCCTCGCGCCCGAGGCCCTCGCCGATGGTGACCTCGCCATCACCACCGACTATCGCGATGTGCTCGCCGAAGTCGTCGCGAATCGGCTGCACAGCACCGACACCGACTTCATCTTCCCGAACTTCCGTACCACGCCCTTGGGCCTCGTCGTCCCAGCCTAATTATCCGAAATGTGTGATGACGTATGCCAAATATCATTCGATTCCAGGCACACGTTCACCTTTTGTGAACCCTGGTCACTAATAAACAACCGGAGAAGTCCCTTCTTCGTTTACGCGGAGGGGATTTAGGGGAGGGGGTTAAAATATCCGCTTACCCACCCCTCACCAACAACCATCGCATCCTACCGAAAACGAAAGGCCAAACACCCAATGAAACGCACCCTCACCATCCTGCTACTCACCCTACTGCTGACCACCACCGCAGCCTTCGCCCAAAACGACCCCGAAGCCGAACTTATCGCGACGCTCGTCGCTGCCAGCGAACCGTTCGCCGCCTTCGTCGACGAGTACCCAAACTACGAGTTCTACACCGAACTGAATGGCGACGTTTGGTACGTCGAACTCTATGCTGTCGACGACGACGAGGAAATCTGGTTCGGTGAAGCATGGATCAACGCCGAAACCCTCGTCATCGAGGACTACGACCTCGCCGGGGACGATGACACCTTCGAAATGGAAATCTCCCCGGAAATCCAGTCCATCATCGATGTCGTCGCCACCGATGACGCCATCGCAGCGAACCTCACGCAATATCCAAACTACGAGGCGTATGCCTTCGATGAGGGTGAATTCGTGATCGTGGAGTTTGCAGGAGTTAACGAGGAAGGCGATGAAGTCTTTCTCGGTGAGGCCTTCGTGCGCAAGAACGGCGTAATCATCGAGGAAATTTACGCACCCGTGTTCCTCACCGATGAGCAAATCGCCGCCCAACAACCACAGATCCAGCAAATCGTCGAGGCCGACCCATCCGTGAATGCCTTACTCGCCGACCTGCCCAACCCCTACACCTCCATCGAGTACAGTCCCGGCGAGGGATGGATCGTCTATTACGAGTCTGGTCTCGAAGTGTACGAAGTCATCGTGGGCGATGCTGAAGACGACGAAGCCGACACCGAACTGCGCGTGCTTGGCATCCGGGATGTCGCCGAATTCGACACCACGGAGCGTGAGCAAATCCTTCGCGACCAGGCCGTCACCATCGCCTTCGAAGCCGAACCGCTCGAACGCATCGACCTACCCGACGAGTGGTTCACCCGCACGTCCCCCCTCGGCAACGACCTCATGGGCGTGGACTTCATCACCAACGATGGCACACTCATCCTGCAAGTCATTGTGAACACCGCCACCGAAACCGTTACCGAGGTCGTCGAACCGTAACGGCCTCGCGCCGGGGCGAGGATAGGCCTCGCCCCCCACCCGCTACTGTAGAACGTTAACCCGCCAGGGTTTCCTCCGCCCGCTCGATGAACGGCGTCAGGTCTTCCTCGTAGTATCCATCATAATCCGCCACTAGCTCGAGGAAACGCGCGTAGTTCTCCCGCGCAAGGTCCATCTCCCCCGCCGATTCCCGCACAACTGCGGCGTAGTAATATGTCTTCGGGTACGTCGGGTCGATCTCGATTGCCCGCTCGAAATCGAGCAGCGCCGCAATTGCGTTTTCGTGCGTGTGACGCAGCCAGCCGCGCTCAGCATAAATCCGTGCGTGCTCATCGTCGCCAAACCACGTCGGTTGCTCGTCGACAAAAGCCAACATTTCGTCGAACGCCGCCAGCGCTGTCTCGAATTCACCCAGCTCTGCGTACAGGTTTGCGCGTGCCAGCCCACCCTGTAGCTCCCGCCCCGTAAATGTGACCCGGTCGAACGACAGGCCACCGAAGTCGGTCATACTATATGCATCCAAAATCTCGACTGCATCCTCCACATCGCCGCGTTGCGCGTACATCCAGGCGAGGTTCGTCGCCGTATACACGGTTATCGCCCGCGCATTGACCTGATCGTTCTCGCCTTCATAGGCAACGACCGTCTCATACGCAGCGATGGCCCCATCAAGATCATCGGTGAAGTACAAGCAGCTACCCATAAACGTGGAAAAGCCCACATCGACAAACAGCCCATCCTCGGCCAGGGCGGTGTCCGCCGCCAGCGCTTCGATGTACGGCAGCGCGAAATCGCACGCCTGCGCCACGTAGCCACCCACCCCCGCAACGGCGTTCACCACATCGTCGATTTCGCCGCTGTTGTCACCGCCCAGGCTGATGGCAACCGTCCAACCGAAGCTGCGCGTCGGCAGCGGTGGGCGCACATACCCAGAAAACGGCGTGATACGCACAGCGTCCACCGGCCCATAGTTTTCGAACCTCAGCGAGATAATCTGCGAGGACGGCGCAAAGAGACCCTGACTATCGTGATCATCCAAATCGTCGAAGATCGCCACCCGTTCCGCCAGCACAGCCGCATCGTTTGCGTGCAAAAACGTCACATCTAGTTCGGATTCTGCGAAGAACACATCCAATGCTGTCAAAATTTCCGTAGGCAAACCAAGCGGATCGTCCTCATCACCCCCGATCCCCTCAACCCACTCCACATAAAGGAACAGCGTTCCGGTTTCCTCGTAGGCCTCCTGCGCCACAACCACAGCAGGCACCAAAAACAACAGGCACAACACCGCAAATCGGCGAAGCATAGCTGTTTCTATCTCCTTGGCAACGAGCAACAGTATTCATCATAGCACCGTTGGGTGTTGGAGGGGGCCGTATCGCTAGCGGGTAGCGGTACCGGCTCGTTGGGGTTTCCCGCAATGCCTACAACTCGTCTTCGAGTTGCCGCAGCGTTTCTTCCAGCCAGCGCACATACATCGCGTAGTACATCTCGCCGAAGCGCCGCGTCGCCTCCCAGAACACCGGGTCGGTATCGTTGTGCGGAACGCTTGCCTTCAACGCCTCGATTTGCCCCGGCAGTACCTCGACGAAGTGCGCCTGCTGTTTCGAGTACATGTTATGCCACAGCCGCAACTGCGCCACGATGTGTTCTTTTTCCGCCTCGCCAAAGAAGAAAAACCGCAGCAACGACGGCAACTTAATCTCATCCGGCTCGGTCACATACTCGGCCAACCACCCCTTGAGGTCGTCACGGCCTTTGTCCGTCAGTCTATACACCCGCCGGTCGGGGCGTCCCTCCTGTGGCTCGATGTGGCTCAGCACGTATTCGTCGGCTTCGAGTTGCTTCAGGGTACGATAAATTTGGCTCAGCTTCGCGTGCCAGAAGTGCGCCGTCGACGCATTGATGAACTGTTCCAGGTCATAGCCAGACATCGGTTGATGCCGCAGCAGGCCCAACAACGCGTACTTGAGCATGGGGTACCCTATTGCCGATACAGTGCTCCGTTTATAGAACAAGTTATGTATTCAGTCAAATGAAGGCTGTTTAAGAAATCTCACCCGCCAGCGGTTCACACAAATTATACCCCCGGTTATAATGCCCATCAGATTTTTGTGGGGAAGGAATGATACTATGAGCGAAAACACATTTGACGTTATTGTGATCGGTGTCGGTGGCCTGGGGAGTGCCACTGTTTACCAGCTGGCCAAGCGCGGCAAAAAAGTCCTCGGCATCGAGCGCTTCGGCATCCCGCACGAAATGGGGTCCTCGCACGGCCTCACACGCATCATCCGCCTTGCCTATTACGAAGACCCATCCTACGTGCCCCTCATGCATCGCGCCTACGAACTCTGGCACGACATCGAAACCGAACTCGACGCCAAGCTGCTCTACACCACCGGCTCCATCGACGCCGGCCCCGAGGGCGACGATGTCTTCAGCGGCTCTTTGGAAAGCTGCCAGGTCCACGGCCTTGAGCACGAAGTGCTCACCAGCAAGGAACTCACCGCCCGCTTCCCTGGCTACCGCTTCCCCACCGAAACGATGGCCCTCTTTCAGCCCCAGGGGGGCCTGCTTGTGCCCGAGCGCTGCATCGAAGGCTATGCGAAAGCGGCCCAAAAACTCGGCGCGACGATCCACACCGAAGAACGCACCCTCGACTGGGAACCCACCGCTGGCGGCGGCGTCCGTGTGACGACGGACAAAGGCACCTACGAGGCCGGGTCGCTCGTGGTGGCCGCCGGCGCATGGGCCTACAAGATGATTCCCATACTGGAAGGTATCGCCGTGCCCGAGCGGCAGGTGCTCATCTGGATGGAAGTACAAGAGCCAGACAACTTCAAACCCGAGAACTTCCCCGTCTTCAACTGCCGCGTAGAAGAAGGCCGCTACTACGGCTTCCCAGAATTCAACCCATCTGGCAACACACCTGGCTTCAAGTTTGGGCGCTGGCACCACCTCGAAGAAGTCGTCGACCCCGACACCATCGACCGCACACCCAACGACGCCGATGAAAAGCTGCTGCGCACCTTCGGCGAGCGCTACTTCCCCGGCGCAGGGGGCCGCACCCTAAACCTGAAGGCCTGCATGTTCACCAACACCAACGACGAACACTTCGTGCTCGACACCCTGCCCGACCACCCGCAGGTGTCCGTCGCTGCCGGGATGAGCGGCCACGGCTTCAAATTTTGTAGCGTCATCGGCGAAGTGATGGCCGACCTCGCCACCGACGGCGACACCCGCCACGACATCAGCCTGTTACGCCTCAACCAACGCCAGCCCGTTTGAACCGCATGAAGACGCGCACGTTTGGGTGGGGTCTCATCCTCGCACTGTTGCTAGTCGGCTGTGGCGGTCAATCCACCGGCACCGAAGGCCAACTCATCCTGTGGACGGCCATGAGCGAATCGGAAACGGCCACGCTCCAACGCAGCCTTGAGCGCTTCGAGGAAATCTACCCGAACGTGCGCGTCATCACAAACGCCATTCCAACCGAAGCCACCCTCCTCGCTCGCTACGAAGCCGCCGCCACTATGGGCCTCGGCCCCGACCTCTTCGTCGGCCCCACTTCCTGGATTCGCCCCCTCGCCGAGCAGAGACTCATCGCCGACATGAGCGACAGGGCACCCAACACCGAAATCTACTTCGCCAACGCCGTCACCAACGTCACCTACGACGACAGACTCTACGGCTTGCCTTTCGCCGTGCGCCCGGTTGCGCTCTACTACCACACCACTATGGTCGACGAACCGCCCGCCACCCTCGACGCCCTCCTCGAAGCCGCCTCCAATGGCCAGCGCGTCGCCATCAACACCCGCTTCGAGGCAAGCTTCTGGGGTGTGCGCGCTTTCGGCGGCGAACTCTTCGACGAAAACGGGCGTGTCTTGCTCGACGAAGGCGGCTTTGCGAACTGGCTTAGCTGGCTCCGTGCCGCACAGGACGCCCCCGGCGTGGTGATCAACCGCGATACCGCAACCCTGGAAACATTGTTTTTGCAACAGCAAGTCGCGATGATCGTCACTGGGCCGAACTTCATGGCCGAAGTCAGCGAGCGGTACGACACCGGCGAAGTCGCCGTTGCCCCCCTGCCCGAAGGCCCCAACGATGTCGCCGGGCCATTCCTCAACACCGATGCCTTTATGTTCAACCGGGCAAGCGCAAAAACCGAACTCGCCCTCACCCTCGCGCAGTTCATCACCAACAACGAACAAAGCCTGTTTTTCGTCCGCGATGCGAGCCTCGTCCCGGCCAACCGCCGCATCCGCGTCGATACGCGCGCCTTCCCGATGGTCTCCGGTTTTGTGGCGCAGGTGCGCAACGCCATCGCCGTGCCCAACACCCCACAAATGGACCTCGTACGCGAACTCGGCGACGACGCAGTCACCCAGGTGCTCGAAGGCGTGCGCACCGAAACCGAAGCCGCCAATGTCATCGCGCTTCAGGTCAACGAAACATTCGGCCTCACCCCATCCTCCGCACAAACCTTGGTCTGCGTCGGCGAGGGCGAAATAAGTGTGTGGCATAGCTGGCAAAATGAGAGCCGCCGCATCCTCGAAACCATCGCCGAGGCCTACAACGACGCCTGCCCCAACATCACCGTACGCTACACCAACCTCTTTGCCGACGATCTGCTACAGCGGTATCAGGCCCTTGCCGGGCTAAACGCCGCGCCCGACCTTATCCTCGGCCCGCACACATGGACCCTCGAACTCGCCAGCGGCGATTATTTGCAGCCCGTCCCCAACGACTTATTGCAGCGCTATATCCCCACCGCCCAGGAGACCCTCCGCCACGAGGATGCCGTCTACGGCCTGCCCGTTTCCGTCGAATTAGTTGCCCTCTACTACAACACCAACCTCGTCCCCGGCGACCCGGCAGCCACGCTCGACGCGTTACGCCGCGCCGCCGAAGACGGCCAACGCATTGCCATTCCCTACGGCTTCGATGTCGGCTATTGGGGCCTCACGGCCTTCGGCGGGCGCTTCTTCGATGACGCAGGCACAATGGTCATCGGTGACGATAGCTTTACCCAGTGGTTGGCCTGGCTACAAACCACACCCAACCTCCAACTCGATGCCAACCCGGTCAACCTCCAACGGCAGTTCCTCAACGCTGAAGTCGCCTACTACGTCGGCTCTGTCGATGTACTGCGCGAACTCGAATTCGTCATGGGTACCGACCACGTGCGCGTCACCACCCTGCCCGAAGGTCCCGCTGGCCCCGCCCTGCCCTTGCTCTCCTCAAATGCCTTCATGGTCTCCGCCAGGGGGGGCAACACCGATATGGCGATGGCCTTCGCCGCCTTCGCCACCACCGCCGCCAATCAAGCAGAACTCCTCGAGGCAACCGGGCGCATCCCCGCAAATGTCAACGTTGTGCTCGATGAAACCAGCCCGCTAACCGCGTTCACCCAGCAGGCCACGCTGGCGGTGGTGCTCCCCAACACGCCCCAGGTCGAACAGGTGCGCGCCGCAGGCAACGACGCCTACACGGCTGTGCTCGGCCCACAGGCCGCCAGCCCCGCCGAAGCCGTCGCCCAGTTTACGCAAGCCATAGACGAGTAGCCCTATGCAACCCAACGGCGCGAACAACCTTCTCGATCAATTGCAGGTGTGGCTCATTTTTTTGCAGCGGCCCGCCGTGCAATTGCAAATCATCACGCTTATCGTGGCCATTGCCGTGGCCTGGCAACTAACCGTCCTGCTCCGGCGGCTCATTCGGGCTGTGGCGAAGCGCCGCACGCGTGGCCGGCCCGAGGTGCGCAACCACCTGTTGAACCGTATCCTGCCCGCCCTCGCGCAGTTCTACTTCCCCGTAATTAGCCTCGTCCTCATCTGGTATATCATTCGCATCTTCCGAGAACAGGCGCTACTCACCGGGCTTCTGGCGTCCACATTAGTGTTGTTCTGGACGCTCCTCATCTACGACGTGTTGCTCATTGTGCTCTACGCCGCCTTCAGCGAGAAGAACGTACGCCCCTACCACAACCGCCTGCTGAACCCCCTCTTCGTCGTGTTTGGCCTGGGCTTCGTCGTCGCAAACTTCTTCGATGTACGGATCATCGGCGATACCACGCTCGTAACGCTCTTCGGGAACACCGTATCGGTCAACGCCGTGGCGCTGTCGCTTTTTTCGCTGTTCGTGTTCATCAACTTTAGTTGGATTCTACTGCGGGTACTGCGCGAGGTCGTGCTGCCACGCCTCGGCGCAGACCGAGGCACGACGCACTCCGTCATCACCATCACGCGCTATGCGCTCATCTTCGCGGGGGTGTTTCTTGGTTTGGGCAGCCTCGGCTTCGACCTCACGACTCTCGCGTTCATCGGTGGTGGGCTGTCTGTGGGCATCGGCTTTGGCCTGCAAAACATCGTCGCGAACTTCCTCAGCGGCATCCTCCTCCTGTTCGAGCAATCCCTCCGCCCCGGCGATGTCGTCGAGGTCAACGGCGAGGTCGGCATCGTTGAAAAACTCAGCATCCGCAGCACCACCGTCCGCACCTACAACAACGTCGAGGTGATCATCCCCAACGAGAACTTCCTCACCTCCGCCGTCGTCACAAACACCAACACGAACCGCCTTGTGCGCAGCCTGCTCTCCGTCGGCGCAGGCTACGATAGCGACCCCAAGCAGGTCCGCGACGTCCTCATCAGCGTCGCCGAACGTCACGGCCTCGTCGTCAAAGACCCCACCCCGTCCGTCTTCTTCGTCGGCTTCGGCGATTCCTCCATCGACTTCGAACTCGCCATCTGGGTAGACCAGCCGCGCATGCTGCCCAAAGTTCGCAGCGACCTCTACTTCATGATCTGGGACGCCTTCGAAAAATACGACATCGAAATCCCCTTCCCACAGCGCGACCTCAACCTGCGCCGTGGCTTTCCCGAGTTCGTCAACCCCAACGGCACGCCAGATGCGGCCCCCCTCCCCGACGCCGACGCCGAACAGGCCGAGCCACTCCCCAAACCCGACAAACCCAATTTACCCGGTTAAACGGCTTGCATTTATTGCGCAACAGTGTATAAATGATAAAACTTGAGTTAAAGTTAAAAAACATGAATATAGCAACCAATAAGGAGTAAACTATGACAATTAAAATAGGCGTACTCGCTACCCTCGATGGTCCCTTTTCGATCTTGGGCGAAGACAGCGTTCGTGGTGCCGAAATGGCTGTCGCTGAATTTGGCGGCGCCGTCGCCGATCAAGAGATCACACTATCCGTGGAAGCCACCCTCATCGACCCCGACAACGCCGAAAGCGCCGCCCTGCGCCTGCTAGAAGACAAAAAAGTCGACATCCTTGTAGGGCCACTCAGCGGTAACGAAGGGCTGCGCATCAAGCAGGTTGCCAAACGCTACCCCCACAAAACATTCCTCAATGGCACCTCCGGCGCACAAGAACTCACCTTCGTCGACCCCGCGCCAAACTTCTTTAACTTCGCCACCACCGGCGCACAACTCCTGAAGGGCCTTGGCACCTACGCCTATCAAGAACTCGGCTACCGCAACATCGCCGTCATCTCCGAGGACTATTCGTATCCATATGCCCAGTACGGCGCCTTTAAGCTCGAATTCTGCGGTGCCGGGGGTCGCATCGCCCAGGAAACGTGGGTTCCAGTGATGACGCGCAAATACCAAGAAGTCATCGCGAACATTCCTGCGCACGTCGATGCGGTGTTTGCCCTGCTCGGCGGCGACGACGCCATCATGTTCACCGAGCAGTACCACGAAGCCGGTGTGAAGTTTCCGCTTCTGGGCGGTGCCATCCAGGCCGACCAATCCGTGCTTAGCTACCCCAACGCCGATGCCAGCAGCCTCGTGGGCACCATCACCGCCGGGGCCACCGCCGACGACCTCTCTCACCCGTTGTGGCAGCAGTTCGTCAACACCTATCGCACCACCTATCCCGATGCCTTCGGCTACCCGAGCTATTTCGCGCTCACCTACTACCTCAACACGAAAGCCGCTTTGCTTGGCCTCACCCAGGTCTCTGCGAATCTAAGCGACCGCCAGCGCCAATTGCAGCGCATCATCGCCGGCCTCCGCTTCGACGGCCCGGCTGGCCCCGTTGCCCTCGACAAAAATCGCGGCGTCATCACCAGTACCTACCTGTCTCGCATCGAAAAAGACAGCGCGGGTCGTCTCTACCGTAAATTGCTGCGCGAAATCCCAGACGTGAATCAAACCCTTGGCATGGATGAGGAAGACTATCGTAGAATTGGCGTATTCTCGAAAACGAATCCGCCTTGCCGATGATAACCGACCTCGACGCAATCAAACGCCTTGCCCACACCAACGCCGACGCCTACGCCGTGCTCAAATACCAACTCCAGGCCGATGACGGCCTGGATGACAGCCTCATCGACACCTGGATAGACAGCCTCGCCGCACCCATCGATGCCGCCATCGACTGCACCCAGTGCGGCAACTGCTGCCGCGTGCTCGATGTCTACCTCACCGAAGCCGACGCAAACCGGCTACAGCCCGTCGCCAACGTGCCCATCACCGCCATTGTCGCCGATGCCAGTGCTCACGGAGAGTGGGGCTGTTTCGTGCAGCAACCGTGCCGCTTCTTGCACGGCAAAATGTGCTCCGTCTACCAACACCGGCCCGAAAGCTGCCGCGATTACCCCTTCTTCACGCCCAACTTCCGCTGGATGCTCGACGAAGTCATCCAGGGCGCGGCGGTTTGCCCCATCATCTTCAACACCCTCAACGCCGCCCTCGCCAACGTCGACGCCTTCCAGCGCACCCACAGCGAGTAACCGACCATGCGCACCATTGCCCTTACACTCTTTATCGCCATCCTCGCCTTGCGAGCAACCCACGCACAAACACCCGTGCCGCCAACGCCACCCCCCACCCTCGTCCCCGACCTCGCAGGGATGACCGGAGCCGAAGCTGCCGCCGCGCTCAACCGCAACGGATTGCAGCTTAGCCGCGTTGTTACCCTCATCTGGGAGGAAGGGCAGGGGTCGCTACCCAACCGCGTAAGTTCGCATTCGCCACCCGCCGGGTCCCAGGTGCTGGTCGGTAGCGGCATCGTCCTCACCGTCCACGAATTACAAGGCGCGCAGCTTCAGTACACCACCACCGACCTCACCTTCGTCAACCAAACCGGCCAACTGGTCGACCTCACCAACATGCTGTTCACCTCCCTCGATGGAGACCGCGTATTCAACGGCGGGCGCTGGGGTAACACCCTCGACAACGGCGACTGCGTGCAAATCTGGTCGGTCAATCGTGTCGCGGGCCGCGAACTCCCCGTCTGCGACGACACCGACTGGCTCGCCGCCCTTAGTACCCAAGTCCACTTCTGGACGGAAGGTCATTTCATCGTGCGGCTGTCCACCGGTGAGGTGATCACCTGCCCTCCCGCCGACGTCATCATTGTCACCTGCCAACTCACGCCGAGTTCCGCCCCGCCTGCTGCCGACCTCGCGCGCCTCGTCTACGACACCGACCAACTTGCCATCATCAACCCCAGCAGCGACCAATGGCTCCCGCTCGAACGCACGGTCATTTACAACTTCAACCCGGCTGCCGAGTTCGTCGGCCTGCCAATCATCCCTGGCAACCCAGAGGTCTACGATAACGCCCCGACCATCGGCGATCTCACCCGCCTCGCGCCGAACCAGTGCTACCTATTCGCCCCCGCCGATATTTCCCAGCCCGTCACACCCGAGTATTGCGATGTCATCGCGCGCAGCACGCCCGCCGAAGGTGATGTCTTCTGGCGCCACGACTTCGACGTGCTCAGCTTCGCCCGTGGCACCACTCAGAACTGTCCAGCCGCAACAGAGGATGATATAACCGTATGCCAGGTCTTCCGTTGACCAAACAGGCAACCGACCCATGTCGGGGCGCAGGCAATCTGCAATGAGCCGCGCCCACTCGCCCACAATGACCACCCAATTTTGCACTTCATGGGGAATAGTCCATTCATGGCACACCAGACACAATCGATAACCCGCACAGGCCGCATCATCGGCCTGCTTGCCGTCATCGGGCTAATCGCCGCCCTGTCAATCGAGTTGTTTTTCCTGCGCGGTGGCGGCGCGCGGCGCGTGCCTGTCCCCATCTCCCAAATCACCGACGGCGAAGTACCGGTTGGCTGGGCCTTCTTCGAAACCGACGCCTACCGCATCGCCATTCCTGAGACATATCCCCCACTCGACGCTGCCGCCCAACCACTTTTCGCCGAACTCGCCGATGCGCTCGAAGAACCCGCCGTCTTTGGCAACCCGGATGACGACGCGGCCATCTTCGTGTACGCACAGGAACGCGCAGCACCGGCAAGCCTCAAAGAAGCCGAATTTGATTTCATGGTCCTGTTCGGGCTAATCATGTTGCCAGCGGATTCGCCGGAAGACTTGACAATCGAACCCGCAGCCCTGCCCTACAGCGAAGCCTTTTTCGCCACTGGCACCTTTACCCAGGCCGAAACCCAATACCGGCTCTCCGGTTGGTACCACCTCCCCAGCCCAAACGGTAACACCACCTACAGCGTGATGTACATCATGCCAGCCGAAACCTACACCGACCTCCGCCGCGAGTTCGAAACCGTCGCCGCCTCGTTCCAATTTACCGCTAACCAAGCGGCAACCGAGTAACACACGTCGGGCGGTCACACATCATGATGGGCTGCCCCCGCCACACAATCTCCGCGTCCGTTGGCAATGCCGGCATCACCATCGGCGGCGCCTCGTTGCATGTAATCGGCGACGGCTCCAGCGGCATCGTCTCGTAGGCGCGCACGCACCCACCGTGCAACAACCAATCGACCGACCACGTCCCACCCTCGATCTCCCCCAGGCTCAGTTCGTGCATAGGCAGCGGCGTCGCCGTCAAGTTGATGAGCGCCATCTCGCCCGGCTCATGTTGCATCACCATGATGATCGGGTCAGCATTCGTCGGCTCGAACATCTGCTGCAACGGCAAGATGTAGTTCACCGGCTGCAACCCCAGCCGCTCCTGCGTGAGGTCCACCGTCGGGTCGATCATCGGCTGCCACAGCCGCCCGTTCAGGCTCACGTTCGCCCACGCACGCACCTCCAGGTCACCGTAGCCCTGCTCCTGCATCCGCCCCTCGATGTAGTGCGCAAACTGCACGATCATATCGGGGCGCGTGTCCATCTCGCGGTACTGCTTGCTTCGCAGGTAATCCCGCGCGTCCACCGGCCATGTGGTCATCGTCGCCGGGTCCGTCACATAAAACGTGACATCCCCATCCTTGTCACGCAGCTTCATCCGCCAGCTAAAGCGATGTCCCTCCTCGCTCCAGGCCACATCGCCAGGGTAAAGCCAGTGACGCAACGGCACCAACAGTTGTAGCGCCATATACACCGCCAACAGCGCAACCGTCGCATCCTGCCATTTCGGCGCTTGCCAATGGTCGATACTCGGCACCTTTAGCCAGAACAAAATCCCACGCGGCCAACTCGGGCTGAAGAACAATGTCGTCGCCGCGATCATAAACCACGGGAAAATACCGATCCCGAACATAAAATTGTTTAGCAAATGGAAGCTCAAAGCCGCCGCGTACGCCAACCAGCGCGTCCGTTTCCAAAGCAAAAACGGCACCACCAGCAAGTCGAGCAGTAGCCCACCATAGCTGAAGAAAATCCCGAACCACTCCTGCTCGAAGAACGGCCCCAGCACCGCATAGTCGCGCCGGTTATACAGCCATTGGATCATCGGCTGCCCGCGCAACCAGTCCCAGTTCATCTTGGCGATGGCCGCATACACATACACGATGCCCAACTGCGCCCGCAGTAACCACAGGCTCCACGTCGGCACCACCTGCGACCGAACGCCAGGCCGTATCATCGCATCGACCGACAGCCAACGGTGCGTCGGCACAAATATCATCAGCAAGCTCATCAGGCTCACAAGGTAAAAGTGGTTCAGGTAATTCGACTCATCCAGCAGGAAAACGTACGTGAACCCTAAAAAGAATAGCGTCGTGCTCAGCCGGTAGGCGAACCCCACCACGATAAACAGCCCCAGCAGCGCCAGCACCCCAAAGTGGATGTACATGCCGTTACCCGGCCAGGGATGCAACCACTCGAAGCCCAAGTAGCTAAAGTAAAACTCCGGGTCGATGTAGTAGCGCTTGATCCAGCCGTAATCGTAGTAGCGCCACATCTCCCATATCATGATGCCACCAAACGCCACCCGAAAGACCACCAGCGACGCAATATCGAGCGGCTCGAATAATTTCTTCACCATCAGATAGTTCCCCCCTATCGCGGTTCTCCCTTATACTACGAGTAATGGGGCCATCAATGCAATGTCGTCGCCGCACCAGCAATACACCCAAAGGGTTGGATGTCGTTCTCGCCACCGAACAGCGAAACGCCAGTGCTTACCCTTATAGTCTCAGTTTGGGTTAAGCTTCGATGCAGGCAACAGTCTTACGATACAAACATCAGGCGTTCTTTGAAGGGTTACAACAAATGCCGGTAGAAACATATTGGCACGATTGTGAACGCGGGCTGATATACCAGGTATTTTCTGGCAAATACACCTGGGACAAATTCTATCCTGCGCATGAAGTTGCGAAACAACTGCTGCACGAAGCAGCTGACCAGCGGGTAGACATCATTGTCGATCTCAGCCAGACCGGGCATCTCATACCACCAAACACAATCTCACACGTTCGTAATTTGCTCACGGGTATGGAAGCAGATTTTGCTAACTGGAAACTGACCGTTCTTATCAGTGATTCGGCTGTTGTTGCCAACTTACTACGAATTGCACAGGGGCTAAGCCCCATTGTATACCGCCGCTATCGGCTAACCACATCCCTGGAAGACGCAATAAATGTAATCGAAGCAGCGCGCCAACAAGAACAAGAACCCGAACAGACATAACGTCTGGTGCCAAAGACGTCTGGCAAGTGCCGCATCACACCCATATCGCCCTAACGTAGGTCCTGTAGGCTTCTTCAGCCGCAAGTACGCCGTATAGATCACAACATAGCCGGCAATAGTTTTTGGAAAATTACCCATGCAAGACGTTTACCACGATGACCTCCGCGACTTCGTGCGCTACGGCAAACTCGATGCCTATGAACTCACCGACGAAGAACTCGCCCGCCTCCTCGACGTGTGGCGTTGGTCCGTCTGGACCAAACGCACCGGCCCCGATTTCGATGTCCACGATTTGACATTTCGCCTGGAGCGACGCTTGATGCGCCAGTTCGACGTAGAGGTGGAGTACAACACCCGCTTTGCACTCAAACACGAGCTAGAGCCGCTCATGTACCTGCGCGTCCTGCTCGATCTCCCACGTGCGCTGTGGTACTTTGCGAATCCGCGCCGGTGGCGAGCGCTGGTGCAATCGATACGCCACGTACGGCGTTACCGGCACATCAGGCCTGTATTGGGCGAGCAAGTCACCGAGGGCAAAGGCTACCCGCGCCCCACCCTCGAATCGACCGAACTCCCCTGCCCAAACCTGCTCAAGCGGCGCTATTGGCGGCGCATCAGCGATGCCACCCTCGACGAGCGCGAGCGCGCCTCGCATTGGTGGTAATTTACGGTGCGCGCTTTCGCGCGTCGATCTGCTCCCGCAGCCGCTCCATCAGGTCGACGCCAAGCTGTAAACACAGGTCGATCATATCGATAGGCACCCAATTTTCGATCAGGTAATCCCCCTCGCGTTTCCACCAATCGAAGTCACGCAACGTCAGCACCTTGCCCGTCGCCGCGATACCCGCATACTCACCGTTATGCTTGGAAAATACCGTATCCCAGATGCCGCCGCTGGCATATAGACCCTCGCTCACGAAACCCATCACCCGCCCCCCCTGGTTCTCGACACGCAAATTTCGGTCGCCAAAACCATGCAGCCACGGGCGCTGATGAAAATCCTGAAACTCCTCCAACGACAAGCACGCCCCGATACCCGTCGGCCCGTACCAGTGCATATCCGGGTGCCAGTAGTGTTCTTGCGCCATCGTGCTCATATCGGCACCATCGCGGCTACGCACATAACGAACCAGCCCGCTTATCATCGCCTCCACCAGATGCATCGTCTTGCGGCTTTCTAGCGGGTCCTGTTCCGTTAGTAAAATACCGTCCTTCGCGCGTGGCCCTGGTATCTTCCCACCCTCAGCCCCGAACGCGGGCGGCATCACCTGGTAACCCGCCTGCCGCATCACCCCGAGGATGTCGTACATCACATAGCCCTCGGCGATTTTGCCCTCACGCAGCACATAAAACTGCCCAAAGTGGATGTTCGTCTTCCGCCCCGTCGCCGGGATACCCAGCCAGTCCTTCTCGAACGTCCCCGTCAGGTAACCACACCCACTCACCCAGGCATCCTGCTGCGGCCCAGCAAACGCCGACTCGCCACTATCGATCCCACCCATAAACACATACGGCGTCCGCTTGATGTCGGGGAACGACGCACGCAATGGCAACCAGAAATCGCGAATCACCGCATCGGCCCCACGCAGTTGATTAATCGGCGCAGAGCCATGCCACTCGACATCCTCGTGCATGGCGGCCTGCACCACAGCCGGGATGTCCGCGACCAGTGCGTGGTTCAGCTTTTGCCAGTAGTTCCACACATGCACCTTGTTCGCGTGGTTTTCGCCTGTCGACATCGTTTCCTACCCCTCAGTCGGTTGCTTAATGCCCGTGTACACGTCGAATAGCTCCATCACATGCCGCGTGAGTTCGCCCACACGCCCATTGCCGATAGTGTGCTCATCGATCGTCACCACCGGTGTCACGCGCTTGTTCGCCGCCGTGATGAACACCTCATCGGCCATCAACAACTCCTCCAGCGTCAACTCGCGTACATCCACCGCATACTCCCCTTCCAGCACCCGCAGTAGCGTCTCCCGCGTAATGCCCGGCAGTATCCCACTCGGCGGCGGCGTCACGAGTGTGTTGCCATAAAACGCAAACAGGTTCGTCGTCGTGCCCTCACGTGCATAGCCATCCCCATCCACATAAATTGCCTCCACCCCGCCCGCCGCCCGCGCGCGCTTCTGCGCGATAATCGCCGGGATGTAGTTCAGGCTCTTCGCCGCCGGTAACTGCCGCTCCTCGTGCATCGTGATGATCTTCACCCCCTCGGTGTACCACTCAGCAGGCAGCGGCTTCATCGGCTCCACCATCACGATAAGGCGCGGCTTATCCTCCGGCGTGATGAAGTCGAGCGTTTCACCGCCCGTCACCACGATGCGCACACTCGCCTCGTCGTAGCCGTTTCGCTTCACCGTTTCCATCACGATGTCGTGGATTTCCTCGTCGCTCCACGGCACCGCCAACTCGATCACCCCCGCCGACGTGCGCAGCCGTCGAATATTCCGCATCAGTTGGAACGGCACCCCGTTATACGTCCGCAAGTAGTCGAAAACACCATACCCCCGCAAAATCGCCAGGTCCACCACCGGCAATGTCCCCTCGCTCGCCCGCACATACTCGCCGTTCACATAATAGATGCTATCTGTCATCGTCGCTTCATCCTGCTTGTCATTGTTTGTTAAACCATACTACACAAGTTTTAGGTTATACTAGATCTGTAAACGTTTTCGACGCACTTGGTCTGGCCATAGCCAGAAAATCGTTTTCATTGTACTATTCACTAAAACATTACACGATTCACGTGAAATCGTTTTCTTATTTGCGGAGTTGTCAACATGGAAGTCCGAAAAATGCAAAAAAATAACATCACCATCATCGAGCTTGCCGGTGAAATGAACTCGGTCACCTCGATGGAAGCCTACGAGCAAATCAACACGATGGTGTCCCCAGGGGACCGTCTGCTGCTCGATATGACAAACGTGAGCTACATGTCTAGCGCGGGCATCCGCACACTGCTCCTGCTCTACCGGCGTGTCTGCCAGCGCGACGGCCAGGTCGTCCTCGTTGGACTTTCCGAGGACATTCGCGATACAATGTCAATAACGGGGTTTCTGGATTTCTTCTCCACCACAAACACCGTCGATAGTGGATTGCAGGCCTTACAATAACAACAGGTTTTTGTGTACCGTATAGACGGTTATCCAACACACGAATACAACGGTGTTAGCTTTCGCGCAGGTAAACCGCTCCCCTTCGGCGCACGCGCGGGCCGCACCGGCATAAACTTCTCGGTTTTTTCGCGCCACGCCACCGAGTGTAGGCTTGTGCTGTTCGAGCGCGGCAACGAAAATCCCTTCGTCGAAATCACCCTGCCCAACGAATTCCGCATCGGTGACGTGTGGGCCATCATGGTCTTCGATATCGACCCCGAGCAAATCGAATACGGCTGGCGTGTCAGCGGTCCCTGGCAGCCGCACCTCGGTCATCGCTTCAACCCAGAGGTCATCCTCTCGGACCCCTACGCGCGCGCCCTCGGTGGCCGCGATGTGTGGGGCATACAACCCATACCGAACGAAAGCTACCCGCACCGCGCCCGTATCGTCGAAGACGACTTCGACTGGGAAGAGGACCTCCCGCTACAAACCCCCATCGAAGACCTCATCATCTACGAGATGCACGTGCGCAGCTTCACCCGCCACGAGTCTTCCAGGGTCAAGCACCCCGGCACCTTCGCCGCCATCCGCGAGAAAATACCCTACCTGCTCGAACTCGGCGTCAACGCCGTCGAACTCATGCCCATCTTCGAGTTCGACGAATTCGAATACTACCGCCCAAACCCCGTCACCGGCGAGCCGATATACAATTATTGGGGCTACAGCACCTTCGGCTTTTTCGCGCCGAAGGCCGGCTACGCCGCGACCGGCCACTTCGGTATGCAGGTCGATGAATTCAAGGCACTGGTGAAAGAACTGCACCGCGCGGGCATCGAAGTCATTCTCGACGTCGTCTTCAACCACTCCGCCGAAGGCAATGAGCGCGGCCCCACCATTTCCTTCCGCGGCCTCGATAACAAAATCTACTACATGCTCACGCCCGAAGGTTACTACTACAACTTCAGCGGCACCGGCAACACCATGAACTGCAACCACCCCGTCGTGCGCAATATGGTGATTGACAGCCTGCGCTACTGGGTCAGCGAGTATCACATCGACGGCTTCCGCTTTGACCTCGCTTCGATATTGGGCCGTGACCAGAACGGGGT
>CAYSVE010000025.1:0-20788 GCA_964434365.1 uncultured Anaerolineaceae bacterium
GGCACCACCCACCTACCCCTTCGGTGGATTGAAACACTTCCTCCGGTTGTCTCCGCCGTTCCCCTCGCATCCGTGGCACCACCCACCTACCCCTTCGGGGGATTGAAACATGATCTGCGAGAGGCTGGAACTCGCCATAGTCATGTGGCACCGCCCACCTACCCCCTCGGGGGATTGCAGAGAGGCAACAAAAAAAACCCGCACTTGGCGGGGGCCAAAATCCGTTAGAATAAAGGCACAGTGAACGAGTCTGCCGTATATTCATGCGTCCCCAACAGGAGCGACCAAATGCGGCTTATCGGTGGGCCTGGACGCCGCATTTTCCGGGGCGTCTTAATGCCTCGATCTATACGTTCTTTTCTGCCGACTGCCTTGGACCCGTGTGCCCCTGGTGGGTGCCCTTACTAACCTTTCGCATGTACCCGGCTATATGACTGTTTGCCGCCCCCACAAATGGCGGCTGTGGCACAGGTGGCGAATACGGTTTACACCCTGCGCGAGCGATGTTGCTCAATAGCGAATCGTCATCACAAGGGACTGCGGGTAGTTGCCGAACTGCTCGCCGAACAGGTTGAGACCACCGACGTTGGCTGCATCGTGCTTGACACCCAGGCGCACGGCGATGAATCGATTTGCTGCAAGGTTGAGCTGCTGGAGGGACGCATCGCTGAGGCGTACACCGTCGATATAACTGCCCCCGTCGTTAATCTGCCATACCTTCAGCAATCCGTACTGTGTGTTGAATGTCTCCCACCACTCAGGCGTGAGCGCGCCCCGTTCGCCACCGAAATCTGCCGGGCAAGTCCATGTGCCGATCTCGACATCGTTGAGCCACAGCGTCACGTCGGAGAGCCATTCGGGATGATGAAGCGGCGCTTCGGAACACAGTTCCATACTCAAGCTCAAGCTGCGCGCGGGCGATTTTGCCGGTAGCCGATTGGGGAAGCGGTACTCCACATACCCATGATGAAACCACAGCAATTGTGCGTCGACGCGTTCTGGCTCGTAGAACGCCGCCGGGGTATCGAGCAAACCGATGATGCCAGTTGCACTGACGAGGCCACAGGTTGGGGTAACCTGGCAATCGACAAACGCGCCGACAGGCATCGGAATGTTGATAATGTTGTCGTCGGTGTCGGCTTCCAGCGGGAACTTCAGCGTAATCGCGTTGTAGGTGCGTGCACACACCTTTTGCAGCCCCCGCGATGCCGGCTTTAGCTCCGTCGTGATGAGACCGGCATCCTCCAGCGTGGAGAGGTGCAGGTTGGCTGTGGACATGGGCAGGCCCAACTCGGTGGCGATTTCGCTTACATTGGCGAGACGCCCACTGAGGAATTCCAGTATGGCAAGGCGTGTATCCGACGCAAGGGCTTTGAGCGTCACCCTCGTGGCCGGGTCTGAGGAGGTGAGATTTAGCGTGGGTAACTTCATCGATGCTTTTGGATGGTCGTCCACGGCGCTTTCTTTCATGCTTTTATGAAAAGGTGTGGTGTTTTTCTACATTATTTCATGTGTAGATGCAAGGTCCCTGGGCTACATCACAACCAGTACCCCCATCAATGGCGTAACGATGGCCCATAAAAGGTGATAAACGGTCAATCTTTGCTGTGCGGTTGACATGCTCTGCACGATATGTTTTATTAAATTGTGAATACTATCGGGTTTTTATGAACATATTTAGCGCAGGGCATCTTCATGACAGACACCACACCCTCAACGGTTAACGCTGCGCCCCTCACGACCCAATCGCAGTCGTTTTGGCAGGGCATCTGGGCCAATCAGCAGGATACGATACAGGGTTACCTGTTCTTGTTGCCCTATCTGCTGGTGTATTCGGTGTTCCTGGTTTATCCCGTTTTTCGTGGCATCTACATCAGCCTGCACCGCTGGGACCTCCTCTCTGGCCCGCGCGGATTTGTGGGGTTCAGCAACTACACACGGATGTTCACACGAGACGACCTGTTCTGGACGTCGACGGTTCACACGATTCAGTTTGTGGTCATCTCAACACCCATCCTGTTACTTTTGGGGTTGGTACTGGCAGTTGCGCTCAACCGGCGCTTACCGGGTATGGGCGCCTTCCGTACGATGTTCTTTGCGCCGTATGTGCTGTCGATTTCGGTCGTCACGCTGGTGTGGTTCATGCTGCTGAACCCCAACCGGGGCATTCTCGCATCTTTTCTGTCCTACTTCGGCATCGAGCCGATTGCATGGCTTACCACGCCAAATCTCGCCATGATCGGCATCATCGCGACGACGGTGTGGTGGACGCTCGGCTTCAATATCGTGATGATCCTCGCCGGTCTTCAGGACATCCCCAGCGAAGTTTACGAAGCGGCCAAGATCGACGGGGCGAACGGCTGGATGCTGTTCTGGCGGTTCACGGTGCCGTTGTTGCAACGCACGCTCGTACTGGTGACGATTTTGCAGATCATCGCCTCGTTCCAGATTTTCGGTCAGGTCTTCTTGATGACCCGGGGCGGTCCGGCGAATTCCACGCGGGTGCTGGTGCAACACATCTACGAGCAGGGTTTCCGCAGCTTCCGGCTGGGGTATGCCTCGGCGATGTCCATGTTCTTGTTCGCGATTATGCTGGCGATCTCGCTGGTGCAGTTGTATGTAGGCACCCGTGGCGATGAGATCGAGGCGGGGAGTAAATAGGATGGCTGTTCGAACGCAGGCCAACGAAGCAGGTAAGGGCCGCAGACGCGCGCTGACGATCCTGTTTTTCGGCGGGTTGGGGTTGCTGGCGTTCCTCTGGATCGTACCCGTGATATGGATGGTCTCCATGTCGTTGATGCCCAACGGCTTACTTCAGGTCCAAACGGCGGGGCTTATTCCTTCGGAGTGGACGCTGGAGAACTACGCGCAATTGCTCTCGGTGGGGACGGTGCCGCGCTGGTTTCTCAATAGCCTTATCGTATCGGGTGGGACGACCTTCGGCACGTTGTTGTTGTCGTCTCTGGCGGGGTACTCGCTAGCCCGAATTCCGTTCAGGGGTCGCTCGATCGTATTTGTGCTCATCCTCGCCGGGCTGATGGTGCCAGAACAGGCGGTGTTCATCCCACTGCACACGATGTTCAGCGGCTGGGACTTGCACAACACGCACATCGCGCTAATGCTACCGCGCCTGTCGATCCCGCTGGGGGTGTTCATCATGACGCAGTTTTTCCGCGCCATTCCACGTGATATCGAAGAGGCAGCGCGCCTCGATGGCGCGAACCGGCTGCAAATTTACCTGCGGCTGATGCTGCCGCTAACGCGACCCGCGCTGACGACGCTCGGTATTTTCACCTTTGTGCTGTCGTGGAACGACTTTTTGTGGCCGCTTGTATCGGCAACGGACCAGAGCATGTTCACCGTGACGATTGGCCTTGCGTCGTTGCAGGGGAATTTCGCACAGTCCGAGGGGTTAGGCTCGCTGATGACCAGCGCGGTCGTCGCCAGCCTGCCGATGCTGGTGCTGTTCCTCATGTTCCAGCGCTATATCGTGGAGGCCGTGCAATCGGGCAGCCGTTTTTAACTGTGGGCAAGGTCACCGGGCGCCCGGTCGCCCACGCCCGGTGTTTTCGTTCGTCAACATGTGGCCGGAGGACCAAAACCGACCCTGCGTAAACCTGTTGAGCCGATACGTTTTTTTCGCTAAAGCAACTATGACATTAGGAGTGAAATCCAAAATGAAGGCATTAAAGCACACTATTCTTTTCATGCTTGTCGCGCTGTTGGCCCTGTCGCTTGGCGCTGTCGCCACTGCCCAGGAAGAAGGCACAACACTGGTGCTGTCGCGCTTTTTCGGCGCGTGCTACGTCGATTTCGTTGACATGATCGTTGTGACCGAGGTGACCGGCGAGTGCGGCATCATCTCGACGATGATTAACCAGTTCAACGCCGAAAACGACGCCGGTATCACCATCGAGGTGCAGGGTACCGAGTGGGGCAGCTACTACGACCAACTCAACGCGGCCTTCGCAGGCGGCAACCCCCCAGACATCGCCGTGATGCACCGCACCCGCCTGCTAGACTACACCTCGCGTGGGCTGGTGATCCCGGTTGGTGACGCATTCGCCGAGGGCGGCATTGCGGTCGAGGACTTCGCTGCCGAGGCCCTGAGTGCGGTTTCCGTCGAGGATCAGGTTTATGGCCTGCCCTTCGACCTGCACACTCTGCTGTGGCACGTAAATGCAGATTTGATGGCCGAAGCAGGCCTCGTTGCCGACGATGGCAGTATTATTTTGCCCAGCAGCCCCGAAGAACTGCTACAGCACGCGCAGATGGTGAAGGACGCGACGGGTGCCGACTACGTCGCCATGGACGCAACGCAGTTCCCATTGGGTGTGCGTGCCGTCTTCGCGATGATCTGGCAGCAAGGCGGTGACCTGCTCAACGCCGACCGCACCGAGGCCGGCATCAACACCGAGGCGGGCGCTGCGGCCCTTAGCACCATGGCATCGCTCTTCGAGGCTGAGGTTGCCAACGCCACCTACGACTACGCCACCTCCGATCAGGCCTTCCTTATCGGTGAGGCTGCCGTGCTCATCAACGGGACGTGGGTTGTGGATGCGTACACCGCATCCGCCGAAGATGCCGACGTACCGCTGACGAACTACGTCGTCTCCGACTTCCCGTCGCTGTTCGATGGTGATGCCACTTGGTCCGACACGCACATGTGGGCCGTGACGAATAACCTGGCCGACGACCCGGCCAAGCTGGAAGCCGCCGTGACGTTCCTGAACTTCATCAACGAAAACAACGTGGAGTGGGCACGTACCGGTCACGTCTCCGTCCGCGAGAGCGTGCTGAGCAGCGAGCAGTATCAGAACCTGCCCCACCGCGATGAGTACGTCGGCACGGCGGAAATCGCGCGCGCCTTCCCGCAGGTGCTGGACTACAACAGTATGGAGCAGGTGCTTCAGGAGGAGTTCCAGGCCGTTTGGATCACGGGTAAGCCCGTCGAGGACGCGCTGGCCGACGCCGAAGCGCGCATCAACGACATCCTCTCGTTCCAGTAGGCAGTAGGCAATTTGCTGCCATAATCACAACATGTTGAAAACAGCCCCGGTACCCGCCGGGGCTTTCTTGAAGGGGGATACCGTGCGCGTACGACAGTCGTTAGATGGCACCTGGGATTTCCAATACATCGATGGCTACAGCGAGGCACCGCCTGATGCGCCGTGGGGCCAGGCCGAGGTGCCGCTGGTGTGGCAGGCGCAGTTCGAGCACTTGCGGAATGCGACAGGCACTGGCTGGTATCGTCGTACCTTACACATCCCCGCCGATTGGCGCGGTAGCGCAGTGACACTCCACATTGGTGCCGCGTATCACATCACCACCGTGTGGCTGAACGGCGCGCAAATCGCCCAACATGCCGACGGTTACCTTCCGCTCGATGTCGACGTTGCACCCTATCTGCGCACCGACGGGCCGAACGAGCTTGTCGTACGCGTCGTCTCTCCATCGGACGACGAAACCGAATACCCTGCGCCGGTTTTTTCGCAGTTGCCGCACGGCAAACAAAGCTGGTATGGGCACCTCGGGGGCATCTGGCAATCGGTGTGGATTGAACGCCGGTCGCCCGTTCACATCGCGGATGTGCAGGTGCACCCGAACCTGCACACAGGCGAAATCCGCTGTGAGGTCACGCTCAACCACGACACCGCCGACTACCGCGTCGTGTGCACTGTCTTCGAGGCTAACGCATCCGAGGTCGTTGTTCCCGTCGAGGGCGCGATAGCAACCGTCACCGCGACGGTGCCGAACCCGCTGGCATGGTCGCCGGATGCGCCAAATTTATACACCGTCGTGCTCGAATTGCGTGACGCTGACGACCAGCCCATCGATGAAGTCGAGAAGACAACCGGCTTCCGCACTATCGAGGCGCGCGACGGGATGCTCTACCTCAACGGCGAGCCGTTCTACCTGCGCGGTGCGCTCGATCAAGACTATTACCCCGGCACCATTACGACGCCGCCCTCGTCCGAGTATCTTGAAGACCAGATGCACAAAGCCAGGGCGATGGGCCTCAATTGCCTACGGTATCACATCAAATTGGCGGACCCGCGCTACTACGAGGCCGCGGATCGGGTCGGGGTCTTCCTGTGGGTGGATTATCCCAATTGGGCTTACCTTACCGACTGGACGCGCGCGCACGTAAAGCAAAGCTTGTTGGCGATGTTGCGCCGCGACCGGCATCATCCGTCCATTGGCATCTGGACGATCATCAATGAGGATTGGGGTACCGACCTCGTCGGCGATGCCGAACATCGGGCGTGGCTACGTGGCATGTACGGGTGGCTCAAAGCCGCCGACCCCACGCGGCTCGTGGTCGATAATTCGCCGAACGACCCGAACTTCCACATCGAAACGGACATCAACGATTTTCACTTCTACGCGGCGATGCCAGACAACATCGCCGGTTGGGACCACTTCGTCGCCCACTTTGCGTCTGGCACGTATCGAACGTACAGCCCCCACGGCGATGCGCTACAGCACGGCGACGAGCCGCGTATCGTCTCGGAGTTTGGCAACTGGGGCCTGCCTGATGTCGATACCCTGCTGGAAGACGGACGTGAGCCATGGTGGTTCGAAAACGGCAGCGACTGGGGCGAAGGCACGGTTTACCCGCACGGCATCAAGCGGCGCTTCGAAATGTGGCACCTGCACCGCGCGTTCGGGTCGTGGGAGTCCTTTGTGGCGGCGTCGCAGGGGGCGCAGTTCCGCGCCCTCTCGCACGAGATCGACCAGATGCGGCTGGAACCACGGGTGGCTGGCTACGTCATCACCGAGTTTACCGACCTGCACTGGGAGGCCAATGGCCTGCTCGATTTCCAGCGCAGGCCCAAAGCCTACGGCGAGGTGCTACCGCAGATAAACGGGCAGACGACACTCATCCCACAGGTCGATCACACGTCGTATTGGGCAGGTGAGCTGGCGTCCGTGTATGTAAGCGTGAGCCACCTCGACCGCCTGCCGCTCCGCGATGTGCGCCTGGCCCTACACGCCGACTCTACCGAGATCGCCGCCCTGACGATACCCGAGATCGGATTTCATCGCCCGTCGGGGCACCTCTTCGAGGTGCGACTGCCCGCCGATGTAGCCACGACTCGTGATGTTCACTATACGTTTCGGCTCAGCGATGCCAGCGGTCACCTCATCGCAGAGCGGGGCCTCGACCTGCCCGTGTTCTCCAACGTTGTGCCCACGCACACCCTCTGGGCACCCACCGAGGGGTTGCGCGATCACCTCGCCGCGCGTGGCTACAACATGAGTTCATCCCCGCAAACCTCCGACCTCATCGTTGCCGACCGGCTCACGCCCGCCATGACGCAACTCGTGCGCGAGGGCTGCCATGCTCTGCTCCTCGCCGAAGACGCCGACGCCATTCCATCCGAAAGCAGCGACCCACTCGTGATCGACCCGTACTTCCCGGCTGCGCGTATCGTCGCGCGGCGCTATACATCGTGGGAGGGCAATTGGGCCTCGACGATGGGGTGGCTTGCTTTGCCGGGGTTCGGCGAAACGGCCCAGGTGCTCGATGCGCGTTTTAAGCACATGATGCCCGAATACGTTATCACCGGCTTCAAACCCGTCGATTTTGGGGCGCATGTGTACGCCGGGTTGATCGCCGGGTGGATTCATCGACCGGTGGCGCTTGTGGCCCGCCGACGGTACGGCAAGGGGCAACTGCTCATCACCACCTTTCGATTGCTGTCGGACGCACACGATCCGGTTGCTGCGGTGTTGCTCGATGCGCTGGTCGAGCGGGCTATGCGTTAGCCCGTTCGCGTGAGGCACGCCGCCCACCCGGCATCGACGACCCCACGCGACGACCGCCTGCGGCCCACACGCCCCACTGAAACCGGAAATCTACGCTTCCCCAAACCCATAAACCGACGCAGGGCCGCGTTGGGCTGCAAAAAGTGGGCATTGCCCACCTTAGGGTGAATCCTGTAGCACACCGTTTGCCACATGAGATGGTCGAACAGGCCGTCTCCGAGATCATAGATTACGCCGGGACCCTACTTTGCTACCGTCGTTGCCGACAACATCAAACGGATTCCAGGAGTAGATCATTGACGACGCGCATGCCGTCACCCGACAGCATATGCCCTTGATTGTCGAGGATGCGCACATCGGCATGTGGCATGAGTTGCTGTGCCCGTTCAACCGCTGCCTGCACGTTCATGGTGATGTCGTGCTTTGCAAAGAGCAAGGTCGACGGACATTGAATGGCACGCAGTTCGTCATCACGCAACGGCATAGGATTTCCACGTGGCTTGTAGTTTTGGTTGATGAGTACCATCATCTCCTTGAATTCGTCGCCGACCGGATTGGGTCCGCCCATCTGCTGCGCAAAGAAGTGCCAACCGCGTCTGCCTGTCATCGCTGCGCGAATGACGACCAACCAGAATCGCAGAGGAGGGTGGCTTGCGGGGGGAATGCCATGCGGAACAATACCCAACACGCGCTGAACCCGGTTACCAAGGTGCGTGGCACCCTTGAGGGCCAAGTAGCCGCCGCTACTTACACCAGAAAACGTCGCTTACTGCTCAATTCGCAGTTCATCGAGTATATCCTGCGCCCAGTCGGCATAGGCATTAGCTCGCGTATCATGACGCACGGCTTCGCTACGTCCCGTCTGACCGGGGGTGTCGGGTAGGTAAACACAATAGTGTTCGGTCAAGCGCTGCAAATCTAATTCGGTATGGTTGCCCCCTGCGTTGCCGTTCCAACCATGAAAATAGAACAGCGCGGGCTTATCGCGATCCCCCACCATGAGGATATGCGTACGGGCGATGCGTGTGTCTACCAAGATGCTTTCCGGCGCGATCGGCCAGGCAGCGAGTGATTGATCGTAGCTACGCTGAATCGTCGCATAGCCAGCTTCGGACTTATAAAAGTCAGGAATTTTGGACATCGCTTACCTTAGTACAATAACTGCGAGATGCGGTTCCCTATCATAACGCGATCGGGGATCATCCACTGGCCATCCAAGCGAAGAATCGTGAGCGTACACGGTTGTGTACAGCACAAGCAAAGGAAAAGTCATATGACAGTCCGACCCAAATTTCACTGGCAGTTCGAGGAACGAGAAGGGAGCACCGCAAGGGATAGTGTGAGCGGTGTCGTAGGGCAGTTGAATCGCTCCAATCACGAACTCCATGGGCGTATTGGACACGCCGTTCGGTTGCGCGAGAAAGGCTCGCGTATCAATCTCGGTGAGGAGGATCTCGTCGATGTGACGATCGCGCTGGCAATGGCTCATGCACGGCAAGGCGAGCCGACAATCGCGGCTGAAATGCTAACCGCTGCCCTCGAACACCCTGCTGCCCCTAAGTGGTATCGCGAGGTGCACGCGCTTATCCGCCGCTTCGTATCGGGCTTGCGCACCCAACTGGGAGCGGACACCTACCAGCAGTAACCGAACGCGCCCGGTCTCGTGGCTTCGGGCAGGGTGTCCGGCCTTAGCAAATCCCAGTTATTGGTCCGGCCAAAATTAAGCCTTCAATAGCGGCTAAGCGCCTGGATGCCGGTGTCCCCGACCGGATCGACCAAAGGGGCAACCCTCGGCGAGCAAGTTGCAGGTGCCGCACGATTCGCTTGCGTATTTGTCTCGCAACCAGGCCGCCTACAGGCGTTATGCAGGTGGGTTACTCAAAGCAACGACTCCAAACTGTGGCGGTATAGCCCCCTGTGGTGTGGTGGAACCCACCCAGGAGAGGCTTTGTTCTGCGTCGGGGGCGGCGTTAGCATAGATGACATTGAAGCCGAAGGTCGCCTGCGGTTGCGGCGCATAATTCTCAGGGAACCGGAACGCCGCTTCGATAGCCCAGCCGTCGTCGGTGCGCGTCGCGGCGATGATCGGGTTTAGGGCGTCGCTGTTGCGGCCCCGCACGATGGCCGGGGGCGGCAGTTCCCACACCTGTGTCACGCCCTCGATGATGTGAACATCGACAAGCGGAATCGTCACCTCGCGTTCCACGTTCAACGTCTCCGCCGGGAGGATGAACTCGTATACACCTGCGCCATACGCCGTCGGGGCGGCCTCATCGGTGTAGTTCAGGTAAAGCTGAAGCGCGTCGCCCGCGCTACCTGCGGTGCCCATCGTAATATCGCTATCGGCGACATCCACACGGATATACAGATGACGCGCATCGGCGGCCAGGGCAAATTCGAGCTGATCGCCAACGGTCTCTACCGGTATCGTAGACCAGTCGGAGAATTCGCCGTCTATTCTCATGCGCAGGCCAAACGGCACCACGAGGCCCGGTTGTTCGGTTCGAAGCGCAACCGCCGAAGCAGCTTGCGCCCTTCCAGTTTGGGCAGGGCCACCGACGACCATCATCAACACCAGAACGATTAGCCAGGGTTTCACAGGGTTCTCTCCTATCACTCGGGTTATAGGGCAAACGGTACGCCGATTGTTTCGCCGGGGCCGAAGGCTGTCAAGCGTCGCTGGCTGTTTCGGTCGGCGGAATGCTCAGCTTTTAAGCAAGTTCTCCATAATGGCAAAGGGTACATAATGTAATTACCGTACATTGTTTACAAAAATGCCAAACTTTCCACAAAGCACCCTCGCTAAAGTCAGGGTTGTGTTGCCAAAAGGCACACCAACCTACGTTCGTAGAAGTGAATACGAGAGACTTATGCACAATCCTCGCGTCGTTCTTGTTCTGCTGGCTGCGCTGCTGTTGAGCGCCATCCCGGTTTCCGCCCAGGAGACCTGCTCGGTCGATAGCCCGTGCGAAATTAGTGTGTGGACGATCTTCGGCGACCACCGCTTCGACTGGGCTGCCGATGCCGCCGCGCAGTTCAACGAACTGTACCCGCAGTACAACGTCGTCATCGAAAACCCCGGTAACTACACCCAAATCGTCGACAACTACACGCTCATCCGCGAAGAGGGTGGCGAGTATCCTGAGATCGTTCAGGTTCAGGACATTCAGCAGCAGTTCGCCTTCGACAGCGGTTTCTTCGTGCTGGCCGAGGAAGTGCTCGCTGGCCGCGAAGAAGTCCAGGGTGTTCCGGCGAACCTCGATGACATCATCCCGGGCTTTAACGACTACTACACCCTCAACGGGGTGCAGGCTTCCTTCGCCTGGAACACCTCCACACCGATTTCGTACCACAACATGGACCTGTGGGCCGAAGTTGGCCTGACGGAACCCCCGGCCACCTGGCAGGAACTGTTCGCGGCCTGCGAAGGCCTCGCGCCGATGATCGAGAGCGGCGACCTGGAAGCCTGCGCGAGCTGGCCCTTCACCGCGTGGTTTGTCGAGCAGTGGATGGCCCAGCAAAACGAGCCGATGGTGAACAACGGTAACGGTCGCGAGGCGCGCGCTACCGAGGTAATCCTCGACGGCCCGGGTATGATCGCCGCTGCCGAGTTCTACCTGGATATGGTGGAGCCGGGCTACTACCTGTTCCCCAGCCCCGACTACTTTGGTTCGTTGCAACTGTTCAACCAGGGGCGCGTAGCCGTGACCATCGCCAGCAGCGCCGACGCTCGCTTTATGGATGACGCCGCTGCCGAAGCTGGCATCAACATGCGCACCGGTCGTCTCATCTACAACGGTGAAGCCGACGGTGGCTGGAACGGCAACCCGGCTGCGGGTGCCAGCATGTGGATCAGCAATGGCCTGGACTCCGAAGTTGAAGATGGCGCCCTGGCCTTCCTGCTTTGGTTCTCCAACACCGAGAACAGCGCCTCGTGGCACACCGCCTCCGGTTACGTGCCAGTTCGCCAGTCCTCGGTAGACCTGCTGAGCGACCTCGAACCGGGTAACGAAATCTTCTGGGATCGCGAATCGAACGCCCGCATGGACATCGAAGCTGACGACTGGTTCGCGGCCAACCCGAACTTCCTTACTGCCAGCCAGCAGCTCAGCGAGGGCCAGGTGACACTCAACACGCTGGGGCCGGTGTTCGGCACCTTCAGCGAAACCCGCACCCTCATCCAGGAGACCTTCGAGCGCATCGTCGCCGAGCGCCTGGACCCGGCCACGGAGTTGGCTGCGGCCAGTGCCCAGGCCACCGAACTGCTCGAAGAGTACAACCTGCTCTTCGGGGAATAAACGACCCTGGCGCTCGCCTGAGCTAACGTCGTTCCGAAAAATCCATGTGGGGGCAGGGTTTATACAACCTGCCCCCACCGTCGTTATAATCCTTTTAGCTTTTCGTTCGTTGGTCTTCTGAGGTGCCTTCCGATCATGTACATCATTGCACCGTCACTGTTGGTCGCGATTTCCGCGCTGGTGGGGGCTGTCACACTGGGGTCGATCTTCCTGCGCAGGCGCGGTAATCCGCTGGTTGCGTTCGTCTCTGGCGGGGTGGCAGCGGGCGCTGGGTCGCTGATATTCATGGCCCCGCTGAACTTCTGCACATTCGAGGTCGAACGTACGGCCTGGGATGTCGGCATCGGGTTGGGGCTTATCGTTGCCAGTGCCGGTGGCACGACATGGATCGTGCACTGGATACTCGACCGGCGGCGTCGGGGCGAGGGCGTTATCCCGGAGGCCGAAAGCCACCCCGGGGCCTTCAACAGTCGGCAGTCGTGGAGTACCGCTGCGCTGTGCCTGCTGCCGACGGTGGGCCTGTTGCTGGTGTTTAGCTACATTCCGATGGTGAACACCTTCCGCTTATCGACGTTGCTGGCGCGCTTTGGCACCTCGCGGACGGCCTTCCGCTGTGTCGATAACTTTTCGCGGCTTGCGACCGATGCCGACTACCTGAGCATCCTCGGCCTGAGTTTGTTTCTTGCGGCGGCCATCGTCGTCGTTGGGTTAAGCTTCGCGCTGATCGTCGCGAGCATGGCCTCGTTGCCGCTGCGCGGCGCACGGGTGTACCGCACCCTGCTCATTTGGCCGTATGCCGTGTCGCCGATTATCGCCGGGCAGCTGTTCGAAATGTTGTTGGCGCGCGAGGTGGGTGTGGTAAACACGGTGCTCAGCCTCGATGTGCCGTGGCTGGTGGAGGTGAACTGGGCACGCTTTAGCCTCATCGTAGCGAGTGTGTGGAACGTGATCGGCTTCAATATTCTGTTTTACATCGCCGGGTTGCAAAACGTCCCCGACGATGTCCTTGAAGCCGCCTCCATCGACGGCGCGAACGCGATGCAGCGCTTCTTCTTTATCACGTTCCCGCTGTTGTCGCCGTTCACGTTCTTCCTGGTGGTGACGAACACGATTTACGCCCTGTTCGACACCTTCGGTATGATCGACGTGTTGACGGAGGGGGGGCCGCTGCGCTCGACCTATACGGCGATGTACAACGTCTTCAAGATCGGCATCGAAGGCCAGGACCTTGGCAAGTCGACGGCGCAATCGCTGGTACTGTTGATCATCGTCGTCGTCATTACGATTATCCAGTTCCGTGTTAGCCGCGACCGCATCAATTACGCCTCGTAGGGAGCCGACCATGACTTCGATTTCGACACAACCGCAATCGCAACAAACCGAGCGCAAGGCGACGATTTCGCTGTGGGGGCGCATCCGCCCGATGCTGCCGCGCTACTGGTATGCCCACATCATCCTCGTCATTTCGGTGATCATTATCGGGATGCCGTTGTTCCTTGCGATGCTCATCAGCACACAAACCAACGAACAGGTCTTTCGAGGGTCGTTGCTGCCCGGCGACCAGTTCTTGCATCACCTCGACATCGTGTGGAATCGGCGTGGCATGTGGCGCTTTATGCTCAACAGCGCGATGCTCTCCATCGTCATTGCCGTTGGCAAGGTGGCTGTATCGCTGCTGGCCGGGCTAGGCTTGGTGTTCTTCCGCTTCCCGGGCAAGTGGCTCATTTTCGGGTACATTTTGCTTACCCTCATGCTACCGGGCGATGTGTTGTTTATCGCGCTGTTCCGCCTCATCGCCGACCTGGGCTGGGGCAACACCTACACCGCGCTTGTCGTGCCTGCCCTGGCGAGTGCGACGAGTGTGTTCGTGTTTCGGCAGCACTTTATGAGCATCTCGCCGGAGATGTCCGAGGCGGCGCAACTCGACGGCGCGAACCCGCTGCAATTCCTGTTCCGCATCCTCATCCCCATGAGTTGGAGCACCATCGCGGCACTGTTGGTGATCATGTTTTTGGCCTCGTGGAACAGCTACCTGTGGCCGCTGACGATCATCCGAGATGTGGAACGGCAGGTGATCCAGGTCGGGTTGGCGCAGTTCGTTGCCATCGAGGGTGAGGCCTCGGCGTTTGGCCCGTCGATGGTGGGTGTGCTCATCGCCAGCATCCCCCCGGTGTTGATCTTCGTGTTTTTGCAAGAACAGTTTATGAGCGGCTTCGCCCTCACGCGCAAGCGCTAAGTAAGCACCATTCGTTGCGGTGGGCACTCCACAGGGGTGCCCTCACCATGCGCTGCCTGGCGACGGCACCGAACCGACTACCATGCGGCTTATCGGCGGGCCTGGCCGCCCATTTGAAAACCGAAGTTAACTTTTCGCCAAACCCATAAGCCGCCGCAGGGCCGCGTTGGCCCACCGAACGTGGAGATTGCCCACGCGGTCTCTGGCGATGATGGGCGTACGACCCTCGTTAGAATGTGCTAGCGGTACTCGCAATCACAACAGTTGATCGAGCGTGACCATATTTTTGATCATATCGCTCAGTGTGTCTGCGAGTTCGTCCGGCGTCTGCTGCTTCCCCGTTTCGATCCACTGCACGACGATGTTCGTGACGATGCCGGTACGAATCGTGATGGCATACTCGATGTACGCTTCGTCTACCCCAATGAAAGACATCGCGCGTGCTTTGAATGGCGTGACTGCCCGGTGAAATGACGCCAGCGCGATATCCAGCCGGTCGGCCTGCATCAGCAACTCGACAATTTCCGAGTTCGAATAGAAATATCGCAGGACGGGTTTCAGCAGCATGGAGCCGGATTCGTTGCCGTGTGCCTCGACGTACACGATGATACGCTGGATCATTTCGTCGAATACTTGATCGCTGCGTAGGCGCAGCACATCTTCTATCGTGTCGAAGTTACGGTAGAAGGTGGTGCGCCCCACATGCGCGGCCTGCACCAAATCGGTAACACTGATGGTGTCGAAGGGCCGCTGCTGCATAAGCTTTGCCAGTCCATTATAAAGCAGATCTGCGGAGCGGATAGCGCGTGGGTCATTCTTTGTATGATACATTTTCTCGTTTTTTGTTCCGCTTCTTCAAAATGGTTTGACACTCGATTTCCTACTTTATATCATGGCAGCGATACGGAATAAACGTTCCGTAAAGAAGAGCCGATGGATGGAGACACCGAACACAAACCGGAAACTTCAAATGCACATCACTTAGCGCAGTGCTCGCGCGAGAGTCCAACTGGCCGACATCATGATTCACATTGCGAACGATAGCGATTCCTGTATCCGATCAATAGACACGAAAGGTACGGTCTCAAAATGATAGCCGAACTTCTCAAAGCGGCATGGTGGATGCTGCTGCTGCGTGGCATCGCAGCCATCCTATTCGCACTCCTACTCCTATTCCGACCAGGGCTAACGTTGGTGAGCTATGTCATCGCCTTCGCAATTTTCACGCTTGTTGATGGCATTTCGACAATTGTCGGTTCGATTACACGCCGCGAAGGTCAATGGTTTCTTGTATTGATCTGGGGCATCATCAGCGTGATCGCCGGGCTGGTCACGCTTGCTAATCCACTGCTGTTTAGCGTGTTCACGGTCGCCATCATGGTTTACATTGTGGCGTTCTGGTCAATCTTCAGCGGCATCTTCCAAGCGATTACCGCAGTGCGACTGCGCCAGGAAATCGATAGCGAGTGGTTGCTTGCCGTCAACGGTATTTTGTCGGCGCTGTTTGGTGTGCTTTTGCTGCGCTTTCCAATCGCCACCATCGATGTGCTCCTGTTCCTGACGGCCTTCTACGTCCTCGTGACCGGAGTGATACAGATCATCCTCGCGTTTAGGGTACGCGGGTGGTCGAGCAAAGCGGCGGAACTGCAAGAAGCCGTTGCTGAAAAACGAGCCGATTCCCCGTCAACCCAAAACAGCGGGGCTGGCAGCAACTAGATAGCTGGAGGAAACTTCATATGATCATCCTCGCTGTAGTGATTGCACTCGTTCAGGTGTTCGACATCGTCGTTCATGTTGCGAACGGCATGATTGAGCCGATCCGCCTTGTATCGAACGTCATTATCTTCGTGTGGTTGGGCCTCGTTTTGGCTGGCCGGTTTGGGCACATCCCATGGCGTGTGGCGGGTGCCTTCGTGGGTGTGTACGTGCTGCTGAATGGCGTGTTCCTCGCCGAGGCAGGCCTCACCAACCCGGACAATAATGACGAATTCAGAACCGTGTTATTCGTGTTGGTCGGCGTGACCATAGCGCTGTCGGCATGGTTGGCCAGCACAATAGCAAATCGTACAAGTAAAACTGCACAGACCGCGTAGCAATAGGAGAAGAACAAGAAACATGTGGAACAAAACAGCAAATCTACCGCTCGTTACCGTCATCACACTGGGGCTGGTTGCCTCGCTGTTCGTGGTTGGGCCAGCGCCCGCCCGTGGGCAGCAACCCCCCCGTGTCGATCCCATCGTCACGCAGCTCCACAATGGGGAGTTGGTCCAGGCAGATTACTGGCGCGATGAGCCGATGATCCTCTCTGCCGGAATGGGCTTTGGCGACATCATCGGGTTGCCCGAAGTAACCGAAGAAACCGTGCGCGCAGCCGGCGGCAGCTGGTACGGCTCGGTGACGTGCACCAGCGGTGAGGAGCCGGGCGTTAGTACTCGCACCAGTGCATCGGCGTCGCGGCAGGTTGGGCTGGTCTTCAAGGGGTTGTCAGTCGAGGATGACGGCCTGCCCATCGTGTTTAGCTGGCCTGTTGCCACCGAAACCGTTGACCTCACCGACTTCCAGTTTACGACGAACACCGGCGAAATCGTCTTCCCGAACAGCATCGGCATGTGGCCGAACTGGGAACTGAACGAGCGTAACACGGTCGTCGCCTTTGGCGATTTCGGCAATCGCGGCTTCAGCACTGAGGACGACGTGATCTTCCCGGTGCGGCTGGATATCGTCGAGGACGACACCCCGCTGCTGCTGGTTGGGCCTGGTGGCGAGGAATTCAACGCCGTGGGCCTCTCGTGGGAAACCGACACAACGCCCTACGACGCCGGCCCCCAGCTCGTGGGCGCGAAGCTCAACCACGTCGGCGAGGAGTCGCTCGGCGAGGGGGCTATTCTCATCTTTGAAATCGGCGCATTTGGCCACTTCTTCCCGAACGACGAGTTCGCGGTGTACGACGAGGGCGACTTCCGCATCCGCGTGTTGACGACGGGCGGCTTCTCGCCCGATGGTGTGACAGGGTTGACGCCGGACGATTACGAGAACTTCTTCATCGTCCACGCGACTGGGGAAGACGGTGAAACCGTGCTGCTCGAAGACGTTGGTGTGGACTATGAGGTGGCGGGCGGCACGCTGCGCGTCGTCGGCCTGTCGGAACTCGGCCAGCGCGAGGACCCGGACGCGGGCATCTTCTACGACGATTGCTACGAGGAAGACCGCGACAACTACATCGACATCATCCTGGTGGGCGATGAAGAAGCGGCCCGCAACGTGACGTTTGTCGAGATTCCTGCGTTGGAAGGTGGCTACGGTGCCTTCTACAACCCCGGCGGCCCCGGCCCAGAGCCGTACGAGGATGTGCGCTACACCGCCCCTGGCCCGCCAGACCTGGAGCCGGTGACGATTGCGCTGGACGACCCGATGCGTGTTGACCGCGCACCTGTAATCGCCCGCCCGCGCCCGCTCCGCCCGTTCCGCTAACTAGCCTCCCCCGTCACGGAACAGCAGGCTTGTGCTTGCTGTTCCCGTTTAAGCCGCTGCCCGGTTGAAATCGGGGGCGGTTACCCGGTGTGGGACCCCCACGTGTGCAACGCGCATGCTTTTGCAGTCGGCTCGCAGGCATTCTGCACCGTCATCGACGCTTCAAAATTTGCCATGCTACCCCCGCGTTGCGTGCACACAGGCAGCAAAAACCCCGCCCAGCGCGGGGTTCGTACTGCATGCGTCAGCGAGCCGGTGTCGGTGGTATCAACCTTTAACAGCGCCCGCCGTCAAGCCGGAGACGACGTACCGCTGCATAATTACCGTGACAACCAGCACGGGCAGCGTAATCACCACCGATGCGGCCATCAGGCCACCCCAGTCCACACTGGCGTAAGTTAAAAAGTTGAATATCGCCACGGGGAGCGTGCGCGTTCCCTCATCGGCCAGCACCAGCGAAAACATGAAGTTGTTCCACGAGAAGATGAACGACATGATCGACGCCGTCATAATGGCCGGGACAGCCAGCGGCAACACCACCCGCACAAACGCCCCCCAGATGGACGCCCCATCGATGAGCGCGGCCTCTTCGAGTTCCCTGGGCAAGGCCTCGAAGAACGGAATCATCACCCATACGACGAAGGGCATCGTGACGATCATGTGGCTAAGCACCAACGACAGGTAGCTCCCGGTAAGCCCGATGTTGCTAAACAAAATAAACCACGGCACCAAAAACGTGATACCAGGGACGATGCGCGCCGTGAGCAATATGACCCCAAGCCAATCGTATCGGAAGCGCGCGATGGCATACGAGGCAGGCAACCCCAAAATGAGCGACGCGACCGTAGAAACCACCGCCACCAGGAAGCTGTTCCACATGTACAGTGGGAACTGCTGCTCGCCAAAGACGTTTTGGAAGTTGCGCAGGGTTGGGGTGAAGGCCAGCGCCGGCGAGATGATATCCAGTTGGCGTTGGAACGCCGCCAGGGCCATCCAAATAAACGGGAAGGTGAAAACCACAGTCACCAGCAAAATCAGCGAATACCGGATAACCCAACCGAGTAGGCGCAGGCCGTGGGCGCGTTGTTGTAGGGCCGTCGCTTCGGCCCGAATTTCCTGCTCGCTACGAATGAGGGTCGATTGTTGAATATCTGCCATGCTAATACACTCGCTCGCTCACCGTTCGCCGTAGTTGAATGAAAATGACGCTCACACCCAGCACAATCGCGAAGAAGATCACCAACAGGGCCGACGCGCGCCCCAGCCGAAAGTACTCGAAGGAGGTTACATAGGCCATCGTATTCAGGGTTTCGGTGGCAAAGCCGGGGCCACCGCGCGTCATCGTGTAAATAATGTCGAAGGTTTTCAGGGCTTCGATGGAGCGCAGCAGCGTGGCGGTCAGCAACGTAGGCACCAGCAGCGGTAACGTAATCGAGAAGAAGCGCTGCAACGAGCTTGCACCGTCTACCAGGGCGGCCTCGTACGGCTCCTCGGGCAACGACAGCAACCCCGCCAGCGTGATGAGCGCCATCATCGGGGTCCACTGCCAGATGTCGACCATCATCAACACCCACAGGGCCGCATCCGGCGAGCCTAACCACGGTTGCGGCGACAGGCTCAGATCGCGCAGCACTTTATTGAAGATGCCGACCGTGGGTTCCAGCATCAACAGCCACGCCATGCCCACCGCCACCGGGGTTGCCACCATCGGTAGCAAAACCAGCGTCTTTATCACCGCCTGGCCAGGGAACGACTTCCACAATAACAGGGCGATGCCCAGGCCCAACAGCAATTCGATACTCACTGCCACCCCGGTAAACAGGAAGGTACGGCCCAATGCAGGGTAAAAACGCCCGTCGATGCGTTCGCCACGGCCTAGCAAGTCACGGTAGTTTTCAAGCCCCACAGCTTCGGGCGGCGCGACTGCTGAGCCGGTCCACTGATGGAAGCTGAGGTAGGTGTTATACATCAGCGGGAAGGCCATCATCACAATGATAAAAACCAGTGCCGGGGCAATAAAAGACCACTTACGCAGGGTTTCGCCGCGTTTGCGGTGGCGCGATGGCGCAGTGGATAAGGTTGTCATGGTTGGGTGTCCTCATCGTGGGGGATTGTGGACCGGGAGCAATCGACTTGCTCCCGGAATGTTGCGTCGGGGGAGGGGACGACTTACTCCTCCAGCCCCGCAGCCTCCTCGTCGAGGAAGGCCTGGAAGGCGGTGTTCGCCTCGGCAGCTTCGGCAGCGACATCGCCACCCTCGATGGAGGCCACGATGGGCGCACCCACGATGTCGCGGGCTTCGCCCACGCGGATCACACGCGGACGGTCGAAGCCGACGCCGACCTCACCGTTGGCGACGATGGCCTCTGCGAGGTCTTCGGGGAAGCCACCCAGGCCATCGGGCGAGGACCAAACGCTCTCACGCGCGCCAGACTGGCCGTGCTCGGCCTGCATCACCCGCACGATTTCTGGGCTGGTGGCCCAGCGGATGAACTCCCAGGCGGCGCCAGTATTCTCCGAACCAGCGTTCATCCCCAGTGCCCACGACGTAACCGAGTAGGGGCGCGGGCCAGCCGGGCCAGCCGGGAACGGCGCAAAGCCGACCGTCTCGACCACCAGTGAGGCGTCCGGGTCCACTACATTCGTGAACAGAATATCGGCATCCATATACATCGCGGCCTGCCCCTGCTGGAAGACAGCAATGGCTTGTGGCCAGCTCATGTTCAGGGTCCCTGGTGGGCCGTAGTTGCGCAGCAAACTACCGTAGAAGTCGTAGGCGGCGATTGCTTCGTCGGAGCCAACACCACTGTTGCCTTCTTCGTCGATCCACTGCCCACCGAAGCTGTAGAGGAAGCTGCTGAACTGCGTCACGGCAGCGCTACGCTGGCCACGCAGCACGATACCGAACATGCCGTTGTCGGGGTCGTGGAGTGCAGCAGCGGCGGCTTCGAGTTCTTCGAGGGTGGTCGGCACTTCGATGCCCGCTTCCTCGAAGAGGTCGGTGCGGTAG
>CAYSVE010000026.1:0-19858 GCA_964434365.1 uncultured Anaerolineaceae bacterium
CGCTTCGGCAGGTGCCAGGGGTGCTCGATTGTGTCGAGCGCGACCAGCTAAAGCTACTCATGTACGCAGTGCCGTTCGGGTTGGCGGATTTGTGGCTGCTTTTCCCCGATATGGTTGCGATTAGCTATGCCGAAATGGGCGCTCTGTACCAGAACTTCCGCGAATTTGCCGAAGACCTAACCGCGCGCACCAAGGCCATCAGCGCCCCCACACGGCTTATTAATCTGCGATTGATTCGCAATTAAGGAAAGAAGAACACCGAAATCGCGGACTATATGGGTATCGCCCGGCCCACGGTGAGTGTCCACGCGAAAGTGTTACGAGAGGCCGGACTCATCGACTCGCGGCAGGAGGGCCGGGTTACCCGGCACGAGATCGTCCCCGAGGCGGTGCGAAAACTGATGCGTGAGCTACAATCCTTCCTCGATATTGCCGACGAACCACAACCAAACGAAAGGCGCGAGGTGGATCATGCAAACGACGACACTCGGTGACACCGGGCTGACAGTCACACGGATTGGGCTAGGGTTAGCCGCCCTGGGACGGCCCGGTTACATCAATTTGGGCCATGCCGACGACCTCAACGCGAACTACGAGGTCGCCGCGATGGAGCAGCAAGCCCATATGGTGCTCAGTGCGGCATGGGAGGCAGGCGTGCGTTACTTTGATGCCGCGCGCAGCTATGGCCGGGCGGAGGAATTCCTCGGCAGTTGGTTGATGGCGCGCGGCTTCGCGCTTGAGGATGTGACTGTGGGGAGCAAGTGGGGTTACACCTACACCGCAGACTGGCAAGTAGAGGCAGAGAAGCACGAGGTCAAGGAGCACTCGCTGGCGGTGTTGCAACGTCAGTGGGGCGAAACACAGGCGAACCTCGGCGCGCACCTCGATTTGTATCAGGTACATTCGGCGACACTCAGCAGCGGCATCCTCGACAACGCGGAGGTGCTGACGGAACTCGCGCGCCTGAAAAGTGAGGGCACGGCCATCGGCCTGTCGTTGAGCGGGGACAAGCAAGGTGAAACCCTACAGCGCGCAATGGCCGTTCGTGTCGACGGCGTGCGGGTGTTCGATGCGGTACAGGCGACGTGGAACCTGCTGGAACGATCGGCGGGGGAGGCGCTTGCCGAAGCCCACAACGCCGGGATGGGCGTCATCATCAAGGAGGCGGTGGCGAACGGGCGGTTGACCGCGCGCAATTCGGAACTCGCGGTGGTCAACCCGATGCGGGCCCAGGCCGAACGGCTGGAAACGACGATCGATGCGTTGGCGATGGCAGCGGTACTCGCGCAACCGTGGTGCGATATCGTGTTGAGTGGAGCCGCGACGGTGGAGCATCTGCGTAGCAACGTGGTTGCCGAAAACGTGGCGTGGGATGATGATGCGGCCTCTGCCCTGGCGGATTTGGCCGAAGACCCCGCGCAATACTGGCAAACGCGGGGTAACTTGGCCTGGAATTAGCCTATTCCGTTGGGAGAGCGGCGTCCGTCCACGCGGTGAGGCCGCCGGACAGGTTCAGCACGTTATCGTAACCGGCCCGACGCAACAGGCTCGCCGCGATTTGCGAGCGGTAGCCGGTGAGGCACTGCGTCACAATTGGGCGATCGTGCGGAATGTGGTCGAGTTCGCGCGGGAGGTAACCCAACGCGATGTGCTGCGCCCCGGCGATGTGCTTTTCCTCGAATTCGCTTTTGCCGCGCACATCGAGCACCACGACTTCGGGTAGCTTCTGGGCGAGGTCGCCCGGCGAAACCATCGTCAGCGACTCGGTGGGGCCGTTGGTGACGGTTTGCGCGGTGAAGTAACCGGGCAGGTTGTCGATGCCGATGGAGCGGAACACGGACAGTAGCGCCGCGACGTTGGTGTTTTGTGGCACGATGATGTACATCGGCTGCTCGTAGTCGACGAACCAGCCGACATAATTGATGAAACCCGTGTTGCTCGCCGGGATGTTGAGCGTGCCGGGTCGGTAGGCCGCCGCGAACTGCTCCTTGTCGCGCAGGTCGATGACCATTGCGTTTTCGGCGAGCAGGGTATCGAGGTCGGTGAGGGCCTGCGGCGCGGGTAACTCGCTGAGCAAGGCCGGGCCTTCGCGGTTGACCTTCTTCATCTGTGCGAAGTAGCGCGGGGCCTCCGGTTGGCCGTCGAGCAGCCACGCCGCGAAAGCGTCCTCGTCACCGAACTGAAACGCCGGGTTGATCATCTTCTCGTAGCCGAGGGTCGTCGACGGAATCGCGCCCAGTGCCTTGCCGCACGCGCTCCCCGCGCCATGGCCAGGCCAGATTTGCAGGTGGTCGGGCAGGGACTTGAAGCGCTCGACGGTGTGGAATTGCAGGCGTGCGCCGCTATCGGCGGTGCCGACGAGGCCCGCTGCTTCTTCGAGCAGGTCCGGGCGGCCAACATCCCCCACGAACAGGAAGTCGCCGGTGAACACGCCCATCGGGATGTTGCTGGCGGCGGTATCGGTGATCATGAACGAGAGGTGCTCTGGGGTGTGGCCAGGCGTGTGGAGTACTTCCACCTTTACGTTGCCGACCATCCAGGTGTCGCCGTCGCCTACCAGAACGGTGTCATCGTCGGCGAATTGATACTGCCAGTAGTCATCGCCTGCCCCGCTGAGATACAGCGTCGCGCCGGTTGCGGCGGCCAGCTCGCGCGCGCCACTGACGAAGTCGGCGTGGATGTGGGTTTCGGTGACATGCGTGATCCGCAGGCCCTCATTTTCGGCGGCCTGTATATACGATGTGATGTCGCGGGCTGGGTCGACGATGAGGGCTTCGCCGGTGGCGGCGCAGCCGACCATGTAGGATGCCTGGGCGAGACGATCATCGTAGAAGTATTTGAGCAGCATCGCTACGCTCCTTGCGTTGTCGATTTCAATACATGCTAAACATGGTAACCCCATATTGGGCCAATGGTTATTGCCACCGCACGACCACTGCTATAAGACACGCCTAATAGCATGAATTTTACAGCCAATTCTCCAATCATCATATATACTTGGGCAACAGACATTTTTCTAACACTGGGGGTGTGGGGTGAATATCATCCGCAAAAACCCCTTCCAGAGACGTGTTCCGCAGGAGTGGACGAGGCCCTCGCCTGAGGAATACGAGAGCATGCTGTACTGGGAGGGGTTCATTTCGAAGAAATACTGGCAGGACGCGACCGGCGAGGACATCGACACGGAGTTCCCGCTGGTGGCCGAAGACGTGCGCAACCTCGAAGAATACCTGTTGCCACTGTTCTGGGATTACAACCAGAAGGGCGCACACTACCAGAACCGCTTTTACTTTTACCAGTGGATCTTCATCATCGGTGCTTTTCTGACGACGATCCTCGCGACCTTTTCGGCATTTTACGGCGAGCGCGGCCAGCAGGCGTTCTTTGGTTGGACGTACCTCGGCATCTTCAGTGTGTCTACGGCTATCGTGAGCGCGATTACAAGTTACTTCACAGTGGTAAGTAACCAGGGTGAACCGCGCAAGCGCTGGGCGAGTTATCGTCGTTTGGCCGAGGAACTGCGCATGATTTACTTCAAGTATCTTTCCCGTACCGAACCCTTCGATAAGCCGAATCGCCTGCTCGAACTGCGCAAGCAGGTCCAGGCGATGCGCGAACAGGAGATCGAGCGTGGATAACCCAACCCCGACAAGGAGCACCGGGCGTCCGGTTCGGCTGGATAGCAAAACTGCCGACCTGCTGCTGCGTGTTTATCTCGAACGGCGCGTGCAATATCAGTTACGGTACTACCGCACCAAGATGCAGGAGTACGGCCAAAACTCCGATTCGATTTTCCGCTTCAATGCGCTCATCATGGCCGCGACCTCGTTCCTTGCGGCTATCGGCACGCAGGGCGATATCCCCGGTTGGGTGCGTTTGCTCACGGCGATATTGCCAGCCATTGCTGCTGGTGCAGGCTCTCTGCGCGAGTTGTACCAATGGGATCGCCAGATTGCACTCTACCGCGATACCACGCTGGGTTTGGAGCGATCGCTGTTGGGCGTGCCCGACGCTGAAGTGCGCGCGGTCGATGATGCGCTTGCGGTTTACCCCAAGCTGGTCGTTTCTGCCGAGCAGGTGTTCAGCGATGAGGTCAGCCAGTGGGGTCAGATTGCGATGGGGCCAGACGAGGACGAAGAGGACGAAGAGGCCTTCCTCGAACGGTTTGCCAAGCGCTACAACCTCGACATATACGACGAAAACGGCGACATCGACCCAGACAAGGTGGAGCAGTTTCGGGGCATTCTCGATGTGGCACGCGGTCGACAGGGTGCGCCACAGATGGCTGGTGGACGCGAATTGCCGGCCCTTGCCGAAGGCATTGCGGGCGACGGCGAGGCCGCAGCCCAGGCGACGGCGGCGATGGTCGCTGGTGCTGACCTCGTCAACCAAATAACAGGTGGCGAGCTGGACGATGCGATCGATGCGGCGATGGGTGCTTACGAAACTGGGTCGCACGATGCACTCGAGGTGGACGAGGCGCCCGCCGAAGGCGATGCCCTCGACGTTGGGGCGCAGGCGGCCACAGACGCCGATATGGCGGGTGGATTTGTCGACACGGCGACCGATGACGCCGATGACCCTATGGGCACAGAGGCCAGCGGCGGGGGAAAAGCGGGTAGCGGTGGTGGATTTGCTGAAGCTGCCGCACCCATCGCCGACGATGTGATCGACGCGGATATGGGCACCAGCGGCGGTGCGACGATCGAAGCGGAAATGCCCGTAGTCGACGCGGCTAGCGTCGATGAGATGAGCAGCGGCAAGGGTGACAGCGGTGGCGGCTTCATCGCTGCCGATGCGCCCGCAGCCGATGAGTCCACCGAGCCAGAGTATATCGGCGATAGCGGTTATGGCTCGGGCACTGGCAAGGGGGGTAGCGGGGGGGCCATCGAGGGAGATGATGCGCTCGACGACGAGACAGGCACCTTCGATGATGCGACGACGAGCTTTATCGCGGATGCAGTGGACATGGACGCGCACTTCGACGACAAGGTTCAAACGGCGGAGATGGACATCCCCGGGATGACATCGCGTGCGCCAGCCGATGATGCCGATGCGGCAGGAGACGTAACCGACGATCTCGACGAGATGGAAAATTCGGACTGGCCCAACGACGAGGACCCGGTTCCTTAGCCCTCACGCCGAAACGTGCCATCACGGTCAATGCGCATCACCTGCCCGCGCCAGGTGATGCGCTTCGGCGACAGTAGCGCCCACAGAATGTGCAGCGGCACCAACACATGCACGACTGGCATGAGTGCGTATCCCCACAATGGCGTTGGCTTACCAAGGTACGCGCGGTCGATCAAAATCGATAGCAGCGCGTTGACTCCATAGTACGCCAAAGCAACCCATCCCCCGGCAAAAACGATCAACAGCGGTACGAACTGCGGCAGCACGATGAACCCATAGAACACGGCCTGCTGGTAGGCCGATGCTGTGCGCATGATCGACGCCTGCGGGAAAATAAACCAACGTGTCATCAGGCGGAGGTACGCGCGCGGACCCTCGACGTGTGTGCTGATGCCGTGTCGTATGGGTGTTTGGGCTAGCTTGTGCCCGGCGCGGGCAAACCGCTGTGCGACTGCGTAATCGTCGGTGACGGTGGCCTCCAACCCGTCGAAGTTGCCCAGGGCTTGTAGCACGTCACGCTTCGTGATGTAGTACATCCCATTGATGGTGAATGGCTGTGCCAGAAATGTGTACGGCACGTACGTCAGCAGGGCGTTGGTGTTAACGAAAACCGACACCAGCGCAGACCACAAATCCCCAAAGTGACGGTAGTAGGGCAGGCCGAACGCGAGACCTGCTTCGTCGAGGGCGGGGATGCACGTTTCGAAAGCGTCATTGGGTAGCATTGTATCATCGTCGAGTACGGCAATGAAATCGGCATCCGCCGCGTGGCGCAAGCCTTCGATGAGTTTGAACGTCTTTGGGTTGACATCGAGGGGGGCGGTGGGCGTAACCACCAGCTCGATGTCGGCAGCGGGGTACGATTCGATGAGGGCGCGGCACCCGTCGAGGCCGACCCTGTCGGTTTCATCGACAAGCCATATGAAGCGCCGATGGTAGCTGCTGCGCGTGCGGAGGTTCGCTGCGAGGCAGTCCCAGAGGGTGGGGTCGCCGGAGAGAATCGGTTGCAAAATCACGATGGTTCCGGTGCCTGTGCGGTGTGGGGTGGGCCTTCGAAAGAAAAGCAACAGCAGCACGAGCTTGAGCACGCGCTCGGCAAATGCGAGGCCGATGAGCACACCCGCGATCAATCGAGCACCTCGACCCGACCGCCTTTGTGAACCCTCATGCGCTGTCCGCGCCAATGAACGACCGTGCCGGGTTGGAGCACCGTCAGAAGGATGTGCAGCGGCGTGAACACGGTCGCGAGGGCGATATGTGGCCAGCGGCCTGGGCGCACGGGCTGGGCGATGAATGTCAGCTCGTAGGCAGCGACGGTGAAAACGACCATCACGAGCAGTGCAAGCCACAGGGTGGGGAAGAACGGTGCGGCAATTAGGGTAATAGGCGGGATAAACATACCAATGCTCAACAGGCTGGTGATGACCCGCTGATAGGGCGTTGCACTCGGGAAGATGAATTGCCGAGGAAACACAAACCATCGCCGGATTTGATTCGCATAGTCAGTAAGGGTCGTGAAGTGGTTGTGCACCCGGTAAGTCTCAGGCGTTTGGCAAAGCGATAATCCGGCATCACGCAGCCGGTTGGCAAGCGCCTGGTCGTCGTCGATGCGGCCCTGCATGTCGTCGAAGCCGCCGACTGCGTCGAAGTCGGCGCGGCGAATGGCGTAGAGGTGGCCGGTTATCGTGTAGGGCGAGAAGCAATACGCCGCCGAGATGTACGTCGCGAAGGCGTGTAGGTTCACGAAGGCGGACATCAAGCCGGACCACAGATTATCCCATGTGGCGGCGTACGCGAGGCCGAAGGCGCATCCCACACCCGGCACCGTAAGGTAAGGCACGAGCCGCTGAAGGGTGCCGGGTTGTAGCTCGATGTCATCGTCGATGAAGCAGAGCACCTCACCGGTCGCGCGGGGGAGGGCGGTGTTCAGCTTGACGATTTTCGTTGCGACGCCGGGCGAGTCCACGGTGATGAGTTGCGCGGCGGGGTGACCGTCGATTGCTGCCGAGACAACGTCGATAGAATGGGTGTCATCGGCGTCGCAGATGACGAGGTGCTGCACGTTGCCGCCCTGGGCGAGGCGTGACATGAGGTTCGCGCGCAGGTTGGTCGCGCCGCAGGTGACGGGTTGAATAAGCGAAATCGATGGGGCGAAATCGGTACCTGGGTGGGATTGCCGAAAGAAATGCGCCACCAAGGCGAGTTTCAATAGCCGGTCGAGCATGTATAGTAGAGCGAACATAGCGCAACGATACCACATCGCGCGGTGTGATCTCCATTGACAGGTTTTGCGCTGGCCGATGGTATCGGTTGGTGGGTGTCATTGGGTGGGCGAGGCATGGCCTAGGCCCCTACGCGGTTTAGACGTGATGTTTGGCCCGCTGGAAGTGCACTTCGTCGACACGATGCAGCAAAGCGGTCGCTTTTTGTAAATTGTGCAATCACTGTTGAGGTGCAATAGCAAAGTATGCGGATATTGGTTACAGGTGCGACGGGCTTTTTGGGTGGGGCGGTCGTGAGACGGTTGCACGCCGAGGGGCGCAATGTCATCGCGACGGGGCGTAACACCGAGAAAGGGACGGTGTTAGAGGCAGAGGGTATCCCGTTTGTGCGCGCCGACCTCGCGGACAGCGCGCCGCAGGGCTACGACATTGTGATCCACAGTGCGGCGTTGGCCGCGCCGTGGGGGCCGCCATCGGCGTTCGAGGCGGCGAACATCACCGCGACGGCCAACCTGCTGCAACGCGGGGCCGAACGCTTCATCCATATTTCGACGCCGAGCATCTACTTTGCGAATGACAGCCGCCTCGATGTACGCGAAGATGACCCACTGCCGCAAATACCGGTCAATGATTACGCGCGGACGAAGCTCGCGGCGGAGAAGCTTGTGCGGGGCAGCGATTTGCCGTTCATCATTTTGCGGCCCCGCGCGATCTACGGCCCCGGCGACAATGCCATCCTGCCGAGGATCATCGCTGGGCTAGAACGTGGGCGGCTGCCGGTTATCGGCGATGGAACGAATATCGGCGACTTTACGTATGTAGACAATGTGGTGGCTGCGGTCGTCGCGTGCCTCGATGCGCCGGAAAGCGCGCTCGGAAGGGCGTACAATATCACCAACGGCGACCCCCAACCGCTGTGGCCGATGTTGTCGGAAATCGCGGTGCGGTTGGGGTTGAAGCCGCCAACGCGGCAAATTTCCGTGGGTGCCGCGATGACAATCGCCGGGGCGATGGAGGCAGTATTCAAGCGCCTGCCCGGCAGGCCAGAACCGCCACTGACGCGCTACGGTGTCGGCGTGCTGAGCCAGAGCCAAACGCTGAACATCGAGGCGGCGCGCGCGGGCTTGGGGTATCGGCCAAAATATAGCAACAACGAGGGATTGGAGCGGTTCATCGCATGGTACAAATCCTAGCGGGGGGGTACTGCACGCAATTCGAACGCATGACCCTGCCGGACGGCAAGTGGCGTAATGTGAAGTTCCCGGCGCTGTTTGCGTTGTTCGAGCATGAGAGCGGGCCGGTGCTGTTCGATACCGGGTACGCCACACGCTACTACGACGAGACGGCGCGTTTCCCGGCGAAGCTCTACCGCTGGCTGATCCCGGTGTATGTGCACGACAATGACGCGGCGGTAAGTCAATTGCGGGCGCGGGGCATCGAGCCGGAGGATGTGCGGACCGTTATCGTGTCGCATTTTCATGCCGACCACATCGGTGGGCTGAAGGACTTCCCGAACGCGCGCTTTGTCTGCTTCCGCGAGGCGTGGGAGGATGTCAAAACACTGTGGGGGTGGCGTGCCATACAGAAGGCCTTTCTGCCGGGGTTGGTGCCGGAGGACTTCGAAGCGCGGGCGGATTTCATCGAGGCGACGGAGACGCTGCCCGCCGAATATGCGCCCTTCGAGCGTGGCGCGGATATTTTCGGCGATGGCCGGGCAATTGCGGTCGATTTGCCGGGGCACGCCGCCGGACAGATGGGCCTCGTCGTCGATGGGGTGTTCCTCGTGGCGGATGCGTGTTGGAGCAGCCGGGCGTATCGCGAATTGCTGTTGCCGCACCCGGTTGCGCGGTTGTTGGTGGGCGATGCGGCGCTAGATGAAACGACGCTGCGCAAGCTGAACGCGCTGCACAAACACCACCCGGATTTACCGATGTTGCCGTCGCATTGCAATGAAGTTTATGCGCAGTACGTTTGAAGTCCTGTGGCATTACGCGCGCTTCAAGCGTCGCCGATGGCGGGACCGCGCCCATCTGCTGCGCTGGCAGGAGGCACAGGTGGCGCGTTTTATGGCGCGCACGGTGCCGAAGTCGGCGTTTTACCGGGGGCGGTTAGCCCAAGCCGGGCATTGGCGCACGATGCCAACGGTCGACAAAGGCGTGATGATGGCGAACTTCGATTCGCTCAACACGCTCGGTTTATCGCGCGAGGCGGCGATGGAAGTCGCCCTACGCGCGGAGCGCGACCGCGACTTCCGCCCGACGCTGAACGGTGTCACCGTGGGCCTCAGCAGTGGCACGAGCGGTAATCGTGGGTTGTTCGTGCTTAGCGACCGTGAACGGCACCTGTGGGCGGGGGCGATATTGGCGAAGGCGTTGCCGGGTCCGATCTGGGGGCGGCACAGCATCGCGTTTTTTCTGCGGGCGAACAGCAACGTCTACGAGACCGTGAACAGCCGCCGCATCACGGTCCAATACTACGATTTGCTGACGCCGGTAGATGAACACATCGCGCAGTTGAACGCGCAAATGCCGTCGATACTCATCGGGCCGCCGTCGATGTTACGCTACCTGGCCGAGCAGCCGAATCTGAACATCGCACCGGCGAAGGTCGTCAGTGTGGCCGAGGTGCTGGACCCCCTCGATGCGATGATCCTCGAAGGGCGATTTGGTGCCCCGTTGCATCAGATATACCAGTGCACCGAGGGCCTCCTCGCGACGACGTGTGAACACGGCACGCTGCACCTCAACGAAGATATGGTGGTGATTCAACGCCAGTGGATCGATGAGCAGGCGCGCAAGTTCAGCCCCATTGTCACCGATTTTTGCCGCACGACGCAGCCGATTATCCGCTATGTGCTGGACGATGTGTTGACCGAACGCGCCGAGCTGTGCCCTTGCGGCAGCCCGATGACCGCGCTCGAACACATCGCGGGGCGGTGCGATGATATTTTCCTCGTCGATGGGGTGCGAGTTTACCCGGACTACATTCGGCGGGCGGTGATTGCGGCGAGTGAGCGTATTTCGGCGTACCGCGTTGTGCAAACGGCGGTTAATTCCATTACTATATACCTTACCATCGAAGACGAAAGTCGCGCGGAAGTCGAGGCAGCGGTAGCCGAGGGCTTGCGCGATGTCTTCGGGCGGGCGGGGGCAGCGCCGCCTGTGATGTCGTTTTTGCCGCTGGAACCCGAGCGACCGGGTATCAAAAAGAGAAAACGTGTGGAGTGTTTGTTATGAGTTTGCCGATCAAAATTGCGGGGTTGGGGCGCTATTTGCCAGAGCGCGTCGTGCCGAGCATCGAACTCGACCGGCTGTGTGGGGTCGAGCCGGGGTGGACGGAAAAACACACCGGGGTGCGCGAGCGTCGGTGGGTGACCACCGAAACCGCAACCGAGATGGCGGCTCATGCGGCGCGTGAGGCGGTCGCCGATGCCGGGCTAGCGCTCGACGACATCGATTTGATTATCAATGCGAGCGGCACGCCAGAACAGGTCATTCCAGAGGGTGGGCCGTTGATACAAGGTCACCTCGGCTTGAGTGGCGCGCCCTGCTTCACGGTCGATGCGACGTGTTTGAGCTTCGTCGCCGGGTTGCGCGTGGCAGCGGGGATGCTGAGCACAGGCTACGCGCGGGTGCTCGTCGTGAGCAGTGACTGCGGCAGCGCAGCGCTGAACTTCGATGAGCCGGAAAGCGCCGGTCTCATGGGCGATGCGGCGGCGGCGGCGGTGCTCGTTCATAGTGATGACACGAGCGCCTTCCACGAGATGCGGCTGGAGACGTATCACGAGGGCGCTAGCTTCACGGAGATTCGCGGCGGCGGCAGTCGACGGCACCCGGCGGACCCCTCGACGACGCGCGAGGATAACCTCTTCACGATGAACGGGCCGAAAACGCTGCGGCTCGCGCGGCGGGTTCTGCCGCAATTTTTGGAGCGGCTGCGCCCTGGCCTCACGAGTGGGTTGGGGTCGGTCGATGTGGTGGTGCCGCATCAGGCGAGCAGCGTGGGATTGCGTTTGCTGCGGTATTACGGCTGGCCCGAAGAACACATGGTGTACACGCTCAGTTGGACCGGCAACTGCATTGCGGCGGCGATTCCGTCGGCGTTGTATGAGGGCGTGCGCTGCGAACAGATCAAGCGCGGGGATGAAGTGCTCTTGCTCGGCACAGGCGCGGGCATGAGTCTCGGTGCGGTGATTTTGACGTATTGAGTATTCCTCGGCTAGCATTGCGGGCGGCAATCGGCATTTGGGAACGTGCATGGTCGATATTACGCCGTCCCCGGTCTGACGCTTCCCCTGCTACTCCGCAGCGGTGAGGGCGATGAGGCCCTCGGTGTTACTGCCAATGAACAGCATTCCCTCGTGCAGCACGGGTGACGACGAGCGCCAATCGCCCTGACGCCCCGTTTGGTAGTGCCACAGTTCGGTGCCGTCGGTGGCATCGAGGGCGTACAGAATGCCGCGCTCCTCGCTGAGGGCGTAGACGAGATCGCCTGCTACACTCGCGGATGAGTAGGCCGGGCTACCCAACTCGAACGTCCATTGTACTGTGCCTGTTTCACGGTCGAGTGCTTGTAGCTGGCCGTCGAGCGCAAAAATGTACGCGCGGTCATCGGTCACAGCGGCAGATGCGTAGATTTCCGAACCGAGATCGACGGTCCATAGGGCCTCGCCGCTGGCTGCATCCAGTGCGTAGAAGACCCCACTACGGCTACCAATGTACACGACGCCCTCAAACACTGCGGGGGAGGCATCCACCGCGCCGCCGGTTTCGACTGTCCACAGGATGGTGCCATCTGCGGCACTCACGGCGGCGACCTCACCGCCGCGCGACCCCACATACACCACATCACCCACCACGGCGGGCGATGACCATACTTGCCCGGCCATCGCCGTGCGCCAGCTTTCTGTGCCTGTAGCTGCGTCGAGCGCGTAGAGGTTGCCATCGAGGCTGCCGATGTACACGATACCGCCAACGACGACCGGAGAAGCATAGACCGCGCGCCCGGTTGAAAACTGCCAGATTTCCTCGCCTGTTGCCGCATCGAGGGCGTATACTGTGCTATCGAGGCTGCCGACGTACAACACCCCGTCGACAACTGCGCTGGTACTCACGAAGCTGTCGCCCGCACGGAACTGCCAAACCGCTTCGCCTGTGGCAACACGCACCGCATAGAGGGTATTGTTTTCGCTGCCGATGTACACCAGGTCGTCGGCGACGGTTGGGGTGGTACGCACCGGGCGGTCGACATCGAATTGCCATGCTACCGATGGCAGGCTGCGTAGCGGTTCGGCGGTGTAAACACCGGTATTGGCCGGGCTGTTGCGGAACATCGGTACCGATGTTGCTGTGGGTTGGTGTAACATCAACAGTATGAGAAGCAAAAAATAACGCATTCTGTACCCTCGCGCGTGCAATTCACAGTAACATTATGCGGCAAATGCAGGGTGTGGTGCAGTCATTGCGGCGATTTGCTATAGTAATATTCACGAACCTAACAGGGTGTGACGATGGCCGACCAGTTTAATTTTTCCGATGTATTCATTTCCTATTCGCGGCGCAACTCCGACTTCGTGCATCAACTGCACGACGAACTGGCCGCGCGCGATCATAGCATCTGGGTGGACTTCGAAGATATTCCACTCACGGCAGACTGGTGGGCGGAGATCGTCGCAGGTATCGAGGCGGCCAACGACTTCATTTTTGTGATTACGCCAGATTCGGTGCGGTCCGAGATTTGCCGTCGAGAGATCGACCATGCGGTATCGCGGAATAAGCGGTTGGTACCGGTGCTGCACATCGAAGTGACCGAAGAGGCCGACAAGGAAAAAATTCACCCGGCTATCGGCGCCGCGAATTGGATTTTCTTCCGTGAGACGGACGATCACGACGAAGCGCTGGACAAGCTGCTGGCGATCCTCACGACAGACCTCGACCATGTGCGACAGCATACGCGCCTCACGGTGCGAGCGGCGGAGTGGGAAAACCGCGACAAGCAACCGGCATTTCTGCTGCGTGGTACCGAACTCTTGGAAGCGGAGAACTGGCTGGCGCGGGCCACAGGGAAGGCGCCTCAGCCCACATCGCAACAGCTTACCTACATCTACGACAGCCGAAAAACGCAGGCCAGCCGCACCCGCCGGTTGTTGATCGGTGTCTCATCGGCGTTGGTGATCGTAGTAATTCTGTCGGTCATCGCGCTGGCGACGTTTTCGCAGTTGTTGGACACACAGCAGAACTTGCTCCAGGCGAACCGGGCCGTAACCGCAGCAAACGAGGAGGCGCAGAGCATCCTCGCGACGGCGGAACGGTTGGGCGACGAGGCCAGCACGAGTGTTGCTATCGCTGCGACGGCAGAGTTCAATGCCGATTCGGCGCAAGCTGAGGCCGATGTGGCCGCGACCGATGCCGACATCGCAGCGATGAACGCCGCCGCTGCCGAAGATGCGCTCGCCGGGGCCGAGGCAACCGCGCAAGCCGTCGAGGCGCTGGCGAATGTCAACGCCACCGAAGCGGCCATCAACGCGGCGAGCGCCGCCGACGCGCTTCAACAGGCAGGGACCGCCCGGGCGAATGCCAGTAACCTCGCCGCGCAAGCCATCACAGCGACGATTGCCCTGGGCGACGCGCAGTCCCAGAGTACGAGTGCCTTCGTGCAGGCTGCTGCTGCTGAGGCTATCGCGTCGACGGCGGAGGGGTTGGCCGTCGCAGCCGAGCAAAGTGCGATCGAAGCGGCTCGGCAGGCGGCTACTGCTGATGCAGCGCGCGGTACCGCCGAGGCGCAGGGGACGCAGATTATCATCGAGAACCGGACGGTGGAAGCTAACGCGGCCACGGCGGATGCGCTCGCCCAAAACGCCGCTGCTGAAGCGGCCACGGCGGACGTTGCGCGGGCGACGGCGGAACACCAGGGGACGCAGGCGGTCATCGAAAACCGGACCGTGGAGGCCCAGGCCGCCCAGGCGCAGCAGGCCGCAGACAATGCCGCGGCCCTGGCTTCTACGGCAGCGAACGACGCCGCCACCGCCGATGCAGCCCGTGGCACCGCCGAGGCGCAGGGCACCCAGGCCGTCAACTCGATTTTCACCGTCGAGGCGGACGCGCAGATTGTCCGCAATGAGGCGGCGACGGCCCAGGCCCGGGGCCTCACCGCAGAAGCGGATGCGGTGCGGGCGGCAACGACCGCCGCCGAGGCCGAAAATGCGGTCGCGACGGCGAATGACGCGCAGCGCCTCGCCGAACAGGGCAGCACAGCGGTCGCGCTGAACAACATGACGAGCGTCGCGCAGGGCCTGACAGCAATCGCCGAGGTGCGGGCAGCGGAGATCGATGCGATTATTGCGCAGAGCGCCGCCGATGAAGCCTTACGCGACGCCGAAGATTCGCTGAATGCGTTGGGCACTGCCGAGGCGAAAGGCACCGACATCGCGCTGGGGCAGGCCACCAATGTTGCGGTGTTAAGTGCGCAGGGGACGCTGGTTGTGTTGGAACAACGCCGCGCGGATTTCGCCAATGCGACGGCGGCCCAGCGCGCTACGGATGTCGAACAAGAGGCGGCGACGAGCATCGCGGCGGTAGCCACGGCCACGAGTGCGCTGGGGCAGGCGGCGATTGCAGGTACCGAGGTGGTTTTCCAAGCCGCGACAAGTGAGGCAAACGCCGCCACGGCGGAGTTCAATGCGGTGTTGGCTGCGAGTAATGCCCGCGATGCACGCGCGCAGTCGTTGGCGGTGAGTGCAAGCGAATTGCTCGAAGCAGGTGAGATCGACCTGGCAGTAGCGCTTGCCATCGAGGCGGGGCGGTTGGATGCCGATTTGGTGCAGGCGCGCCGTGTGCTCAGCCAGGCCGCGCCGCTGGGTGTGCGGCTCAGCTTCGAAACCTATGCCGACACCCTCAGTTATTACAACAACCCAGAGGACTTTTTCGAGAACCCGCACCCGGCGGTGGCCACCTTCAACCCTGAAGGCGATCAGGTGCTAATCGCGAATGTCGATAACTCGCTTTCTGTGTGGAATATCGCATCGCGGCAGGAGATTTACCGCCTTGTCGGGCACGAGTCGCAGGTGCTCGATGCGGTTTACACCGACGACGGGCGCTTTATCGTCTCGCTATCGCACGATGCCGCGCTGTTCGAAGACAGCCCCACGAATAGCTCCATTATCGTGTGGGATGCGAACAGTGGGCGCGAAGTTCGGCGGGTGGAAGGCCACGAGGGGCTGGTGTTCGACATCGCTGCCCGGCCCGAAACAACACACGTGGCATCGGCTGGGGAAGACCGCACGCTGCGCATCACGGATGTTGCCACCGGGGACGTGGTATTCAACGAGGTCGGCTTGCACACCAGCCCCATCGAAAGTGTACGATTTAACGGCAATGGGCGCTTTGCGTTTTCCTTCACCGAAAACAATATGAACCGCTGGAGCATTGCCACCGGCTCGGTCTCCGAACGGACAGACCCGATCTATCGCGGGTTCGATGATACCGGCGCTTTCGCCTATACCGGTGGGCAGGGGCCTAGCGGCCAACAGGCAGGTTTCTTACAGTTGTGGGAGTCGGCGAGCATCGAGCCGATACGCCGTTTCTCCACGGTGAACCTGAACTTCGACCAGGAGTATGTGCAGGAGATTGCCTTCAACCCGGATGGCGACCGTGTGCTGGTGTATGTCGAAAGTTGGCCGCGCGGCCAGGATCGCACACGGGTGTTCGATGGTACGCGCTTCCTCGCGGAGTGGGGCATCGGCGGGAACGAAGTGCTGGCGACTTACACTGTGCCGGGCCGTGTTTCGGCGTTGACGTACAGCCGAGACGGTCGCTTCTTCCTCGTGGCGAGCACTGCCAACCGGGCGAACATCCTCACCTTGCACGATTCGGCGACTGGCCGCGAGTTGCGGCGCTTCACGGGGCACGAGGACATCATCGATCAAATCGCTTTCAACCGTAGTGCCACCCGTGCGCTGTCTGTTTCGCGCGATGGCAACATTCGGGTGTGGGAAATTAGCCTCAACGACACGTCCGAGTTGAGCCGGTACAACATCGTCCGGTCGGGGTCTTTGGTGCCGGGCGCGCAAACGCCGAACCTCGCATTTAGCCCCAATGGCGAAAACCTGCTGTACAGCGGTAACATCAACCTGTACCGCACAAGTCGCGTGACGCGGTCGCAGATGGGTGACCCGTTCTACGCAGGTGATGCCATTCGCTACGCCGACTTCAACACGACGGCGAATCTTGCCCTCTCGGCGTTGGGGCCGAGCAGCACATTCGGGACGGCCTCGCTCGTCGATTTGAACACGGGCGAGATTCTGCAACGCTTTGGCGGAGAGACCGCGTTCTATAGTGCGTTGGCCCTCAGCGCCGATGGCCAGGTGGCTGTGCTGGGCGGGGTCGATGCGACGGACCGGCTCTCGTTGGATGTGTACACGTTCCCGACGCGCACCACTGTCGAACAAACCGATCGTATGGAACTGGATGCAATCGACCTGACGAGTGATATGACGAACGTTCGGCGGATGGCCTTTAGCCCTGACGGGTCGTTGCTGGCTGTGAGTGGGCCGGTGGCTGCGGGGGACACCAGAGGGATGGCGGGTGACGTCGTGGTCTTGTTCGATTTCGAGACGAAAGCACCCATCTACCGGCTGGATACCGGCGGGCAGAGCGCGATAAGCGACCTGACGTTCTCGCCGGATGGCTTGAACCTGCTCGGCGCGTTGGGCAGCCCGGATAACGTGCTCGTGGTGTGGAATGTGGAAACGGGCACGCGCACCCTAGACCTTTCCGGTCATCGTGATGCGGTGACGAGCGCGGCCTACAACGTCGATGGCAGCCTCGCAATTTCGAGTTCCAACGATGGCGATGTCATCGTGTGGGATGCTGCGCGGGGTCGTCCTATCCGCACCTTCGAGGGCCACAACCGCGCCGTGTTGGAGGTCACATTTGGGCCAGATGGCAGCATCGCCGCGAGTGCCGACCGCAACCAGATCATCATCTGGCGGGTGGATACCTTCGCCGAGTTGGTGCAGTGGACGTACGAGAATCGTTATGTGCCACAGTTCACGTGTGCGCAGCGCAGCCAGTTCAACGTGTTGCCGCTGTGCGATGAAAACGGCGAGGTCATCGCCGCCGTGGAGACGCTGGAGCCAGATATCGCTATCGCAACCCCGACGCTCACGCCCATCCCAAGCCCGACCGCAACCCCCGACCGGCGCGGGGTGGTCGTCGATGAACAAGGCCTCGATGTGCGCGATGGCCCGAACGAGAACGCCAATATCATCGCGAGCGCAGACGCCGGTGAGATCGTCAACGTTTTGCGCACCGAGGGGGATTGGGCGCTCATCCGGCTGCCACAGGGCACCGAGGGGTGGGTGCTGCGTACGGGCATCGGTGTAGTTGAATAAAGCTGAGGAAGGATTGCCGTGTTTCAGTTCGAGGTGAAGGCCGTTACGGTTGTCGACGCTCCTACCGAGCAGGTGTGGGAGACGCTTACCGCTGTCGATGAGTATGCGGCGTGGAGTACGATGTTGCACTACGAAGGCGGAACCCTGGCCGTTGGCGAGCGCTTGAAGCTACGGCTCACCTTGCCAGGGGGCCAAACTATAGTTTTTCGCCCACCGTTGTCGATCTTCGGCCAAACGAGCGCTACGCGTGGCTCGGTACGACCGGGGTTCGTGGCCTGTTCGATGGCGAACACAGCTTCGAGTTGGAGCCGGTCGATGAAAATCGAACGCGCCTCACAAACCGCGAGGTTTACAGTGGTTTGCTCGCCCCCATTTTCAGGCGTTTGCCGATGATGCAGGATGCCCCGCAAGGGTTCGAGGCCATGAACGCCGAGATCAAGGCCTACACTGAAGCAAACGCATAAGCGGTATTGGGTCGGTTTGCCTCAATAAATTTGTTATAAACATTAAAACGCACGTTTGTTCCCTCAGGAGAGTGTTTACCATGCCTTGCACCCTCGTTGATGACGCCACACAAGAACTGCTTCAATGGGCAGACATCGTTCGAACGCGGACAGCCGATGCCCACGAAACCGCTCAACAACTCGCGCGTCGGTTGGGGGCGCACTACCGCAACGGCTACGCCGAGGTCGGGTTTTGGGTGCCCGAACTTGTGGATGACCAGATACCGGACGAAAACGTCTTTCTCGAGGTGCTAACCCCCATCGATAGCATCGACTTGAAGACGCCCGAAGCGCAAACCGTTCGCTTTCGGCGTGAGGAGGTTGCGCTGGCTCGCGCTGGCGAGTATCTGTGGGGCGTTATCGATGGGATGACGGCGGGCACGCGCGATGCGATCGGATCGTTCTATTGGGTGCGTTATCAAAATCGCGAGGGCAACTGGCACACCATCGTCGATCATCTGGCGTATTCGGTGCCGTTCGGCACGAGGGCCCCGGCAGAGTTCTACGATATGGAGCGCGTGCAGCGCGACCGCGCCGACCGCGAGCACTTTTCGAAGCTGGTCATCGCACCGGACCCCGACGGCATGCCCCGTGTGCAGGCCCCGGTTAACATTCTACAAATTCACCCCGGCACGGCCTCGGCGGAAAAAAGTATCGCCGGGCTGACGCGCATCTACCAGGCCATCGGGCACAAGCAGCGCAACAGTGAGCCGCTTTCAGCCGCCGAGGAGAATTACGTCGGCTACGATGCCGTGCAGTTGATGCCGGTCGAACCGCCTATCGAACACGAGGCGGGGCCGTTGTTCTGGGAGATGGACACCACCAACCGCGAAGAGACAGTCACCGTGACGTTGCGGCAGCACGACATCACCAATTGGGGCTACGACGTGATGATTAGCGCGTCGCCCGCTGTAAACCCGGCCATTACGTCGTCGAAGCGGCCCGACGAATTGGTCGACTTCATCGCGACGCTGCACACCATGCCCAACGGGCCGATTATGGCGATGTTCGATATTGTGTACGGCCACACCGATAACCAGGCCATCGGCATCATGAACAAGCACTTCCTCGCTGGGGCCAACATGTACGGCCAAAACCTGAACTATCGCCAGCCGGTGGTGCGAGCGATTCTGCTGGAGATGCAGCGCCGCAAGAGCGATTACGGCGTCGACGGGATTCGTGTCGATGGGGCGCAGGACTTCAAAGGGTGGGACGCCGAAACCGACACGATGTACCACGACGATGAGTATCTGCGACAGATGAACGACCTCGTGCAGGAGGTGGCCGGGGTGCGCTACCGTCCGTGGATGATCTTCGAGGACGGGCGTCCGTGGCCGCGCGACGACTGGGAACTCGCGAGCACGTATCGCGAGGTCACCAAGTTGATGCCGAATGTGTGGCAGTGGGGGCCGTTGACGTTCGCGCACAATACGCCGTTTTTGTTCACATTTTGGGCCAGCAAGTGGTGGCGCATCCGTGAGATTCAACTGGTGGGGCGGGAGTGGATTACCGGCTGCGCCAACCACGACACGCTCCGCCGGGGCACACAGGTAGACCCTGAGGGCCGCAGCAATACGCGGTTGGGCAATAGCCTGCCCGAGATTTTGCAG